>CAMFLD010000116.1 GCA_945957245.1 uncultured Flavobacterium sp.
AAGGAGAATAATGCAATCGGTCGGCTATAAGCAAAATTTTATACTGATCCTGAGCCGTAAAGGATGGATTCATCAGGTTATCGGGAAAAGATTTCGGAATGGTTTTCAGGAAATTCTTTTCTTCAAAGGTATCCTGATACAAACGTACCTGACTGAATACAATCTGTGCTTCGGAGTTTTCCTTGAGAAATTTTACATTATCTTCAATACAGTTGGGCATCAGAATATCATCACCTGCGATCATCTTTATCCAATCTGACTGACATGCTTTAATAAATCGGTTGCAATTGGCTGAAATACCTGTATTCGCCGGAACTTTTATAAATTCAATCCTGACAAATCTTTTAATAACACGCTCCTGTTTAATCCATTCGTCAACTTTTTCGATGGTGCCATCGGTAGAAAAATCATCTGAAATCAAAAGTTCGATTTCCTGATACGTCTGATTATAGATACTCTCAAGAGTTTCTATGACATATTCAGCGGAATTATAGGTGGCTACAGGAACAGATACCAGCATGCTTAAAAATGTTTTTCGTTTGGTGTATACTTATGGTGTTCCTGTTTATGGATTTTTTTCTCTTTGGAACCACACATTAAACTGGCTTTTCGAACATCTTTGACAAATTGTTCAAATTGGTTCGTGGCCAAATCCAAGGCTACTCCATCAAAATGAATCCATTCCAAATCGCCTAATTTTACATGCTTTTCGACCATTTTTGCCCCGGCTGCCACGGCCATCATGCATCCCAAACTTCCCACATCATGGCTACTGTAACCTGCATAAAGGTTTGGTAAATCTAAATGATCGTAATGTCTTACGACTGAAATCTGGCAAGCTTCCGGTGGTGCCGGATAGCTGGAAGTACATTGCAAAAGAAACAGGTTTCTGTTGGTACAAAAATTATCCAAAACAAAGGTTTCGTATTCCTTATCGGTAAATCCGGTTGATATGACCAAATCGCCTTTAAATTCATCTCCGGCTTTCTTTAAAAAGTTACGGTGATTTGAAATTGTGGAAGGCAGTTTGATTAAAGGCGGATTGTATTTTTCTAAAAATAAAAGTGACGGATAATCTAAAACTGAAGAGAACCAAACAATTTCATTTTGCTCGCATTCGGAAATCAAAACCTGCATCAGGCGGTCATCCAATTCCACACCATCACGGTAATCTTTGAGTTTGTTGCCAAATGGGGAAATATATTCGGTATTTAGTTCGTCCTGTGTGTAGAAAGTCTCTACATCACGTTTTTGGATTTTTACCATATCGGCTCCGGCATTTTTGGCCAGCTTAATCATCTTGCGTAATCTGTCGGCATCACCTATGTGGTTATTGGTCAATTCGGCTACTACTATTGTATAATTTTCATTATCAACTTTTTCAAGCAGCTTTTTGTATTCGGCTACATTATCAAATGTTGACTTAGATATAGCATTTTCCTGTGCTTCCAACTGATTGAATTCGGAAACCGAAAGAGCACTGAAATTGGCATTTCCAACATGGTTCAGCTGGACTCCCAGTTTATCCTTCAAATAGTGTTGGATAAATACGTATTGGGACTTTTGAGTTTTGAACAGTATTTCACGATATAAGGCATCGTGGTTGGAATTATCTGTCGGCGCTGATTCTTTTTCTAAATCAAAATCAAATCCAATAAGGTAAACCGGCAACTGCTTTTCCAATGCCCGATTGATGAGCCAGGCTAATTTTATGGCTGAAAGTAACAGAAAATCTGTTAGGTCAAAAGTATCTTTTTCAAATAAAGCTGCTATGTGCTCTACCCCTTCATTCGTCAGCGGATTGTAATCGGCGTGGAGGTAAGCAGCGCTGCTTGGCAGAACGGCTTCCAGTTTTTGGCTCGAAATATAAACCTCGTTTTTGAAGCCATTCTTTTTGAAGGATTCTAAAATCCTATCGGCATGGAAAATTGTGAAATAACCCTTAATCAGTAACTCCGAATCATTGACATTGATGATAAGCGAATTAGAAAGTACGGCTTTATCAATCTGTCGTATGCTTTCACCTTTACCAACAATAACAATGTTTTTAAATTCAGTTGGAAATCCTGAAACGATATTTTTCAGCGGGTTGTAAAAATTCTCCATTGTATTTTTTATTATTTACAGTAACATCCAATCCCATTTTATGAGCCATATTCAACCCCGGGAGTATATCCCAGCATCTTGCGCCTTTAGGGTTTTGGAACATTTTATACCTTCCGGTGATTACATTGAACATATTGTACATGCAACAACCAATAATCCGGTATTCAAAGCCTGGTTCTAAGTTGAGCAAATCTTCTTTGGTTAAGGAAGATGAAATCCCATAAATCCGGGAATCGTGTTTTTCAAAATTCAGGTTATCGCTTGAGATGTATTGATTAAGCTCCGGCAATGCTATCAGGGCTTCATGAAATTCGGAACCTTTGTATATGCAAACGCCAACACCCCACTCCATAAGCCCGGAAACAAAATTCTCTGTTCCATCGATAGGATCAATTATAGCTGTGTATTCTGTTGCATTCAAATCAACTTCACCAGATTTATAGGTCTCTTCAGTAATGATTTGTACCGAATTATAATTTTTCCTAATAAAATCCATACAAACCTTATCAAGAAGCAGGTCTCCTTCGGAAACATAGCTGTCGTCTTCCTTCTTTTGCTTGGTATTCCGGAGTTTTAGAACGGTATCTAAATTGGCTTTAATTTCCGAAATAAGAGGTGTCAATATACTCATTGATTAGTTCCCTGTTATATTTTAAAACGTTTTCAACAATCTGGAAATCAAATTCATCATCGATATCCAGTCCACATAATTTATTGGTTACTACTGCTCCTACTTTCCTTCCCAGAAAATCATCGGTGGTATTTTTTTTATCGCTTCTGAAAACATCGGTACTAAATACTTTGTATCGGTCTCCAAAATCCTGGCGGCGCATCATCGATTTGCCAAAATCATCAAAGGAAGGTACCAGAATATCGTTTTCCACTTTATAAAGCCTGCCTTCGCTTTCGCAAACGGTGCGTGAAGACGTTAATGAGGCATCATTTTTCAGTTGGTCAATACATTTTTGCACATCAGCTATACTTCTGAATACAAATGTTGGGCGCAACCAAACCAAAATATCCGGTTGTTCGATATCGTTTTCTTCAAACTTTTGATATAAATCGACCAAAATATCCTGTTCCATAGCTGTTGATGAAGCTGCTAATGCGGAACGCAGAAACGGAACTTCTGCTCCATATTGTTTTGCTATCGTTGCATATTCCTCTGAATCTGTTGAGCAGAAAACTCGGTCAACACCCAATGCTTTTGCGAATTGAATTGAATAGGCCATCAGTGGCTGACCCCCAATAGGCCGGATGTTTTTATTTTTTACACCAACTGAACCTGAACGTGCGGGGATAATCGCATATATTTTCATAATTACTTTTTAATCTTGTCTTTAACGTATAAGAGAATCCCTTTCAGGTTTACTCTTTTGTTCAATTCGTAGAGGCTGTAGGATATCGTAGCCAATACTATTACAGCTTCAATATAATATGCCTTTGGAAAACCCAAATACTTGATGCTTGCCAAACATAGTGAAAGTGCAGTAAGCCCTTTTAATGTCAACATTATCACCTCTTTCGAAAAATCAAATTGGTATTTCGATTTTAGGACAGCAATCATAATTAGAGTAAAAATAAAATAGCTGATAATAATTGAAATCCCCAGACCGTTAAGTCCGTAGAAATGATAGAACGCTATATTAAGACCCAGCAATATTATATTGGTAACCACTTCGACTGTCAGGAATAATTTGTTATGTCCTTTGGCCAAAATTACAAATCCGGTTACCCAAACCAATCCTTTTAGCGGTATAGAGAGTACAGCCCAAAGGATGAAGTCCTGAGATGCCATAAATTCTTTGCTCAATAAAATCCTAATAAGAATTGGCGTTGTTGAAATAAGCAATACCAAAACAATACTAAGAATGATGATTACTAATTCGGACTGTTCATTTACCAGCTGTTTCCATTTTTTATCATCGCTGATTACTCCGGCTAATCTTGGAAAATAGTCTGTTGCCATAGCGGTGAAAACCATTCCAACATAACCTTCAACGATAGCCTGTCCGGCATTGTAAAGTCCAAGGTCTGAAAGATTTCCCGTTTTTGAAATAAAGGTATTTAGGGCAAATGCTATTGCTGTAGTCATTAGATTAATCAGAGTAAGACTCACTCCTAACTGAACCATAGGTTTTCCTAAGTTGATGGTTTCTTTCCAACTAATGTCCGTTTTGCTAAACCTGACTTTGCTTCTGAAATAAAGTGAGACCAGATAATTGCCCAATGCTGTAAGCATAATTGCCGGGACAACTCCTTTAATTCCATAGAAATAAAAAACCGGCAAAGCAGCAAATAAACCTGCTATAGCTCCGATGATATTGGCTTTGGCCAAATAGCCTATTTGTCTGGTTCCTCTTAAAAAGGTATAAATCCCGCCTGATAGTGCTCCAAATAGGAACGTTATAGAGAGCATGATATAAGAAATGGTATGCTCGGTTGTGCCAAAAGACAGCTTACTCAACACAGGCGAAAGCAATACGGTGATGGCGATTCCCAGTGCTGCCGTGATCCAAATCCAGCGGCGGAAAACAGTAAATGTTTTGCCTATATGTTCTGTATCTCCTGTAGCATGTGCTTTAGATATATCCCGAACAGCACTTTCAGAAATACCTAGTCCTGAAATCGTTTTTATCAGGTTAAGACTCGACATGAATAAACCATTCAAACCCATTCCGGCTGTACCAATAAGAATGGCGACAAACTTACTCCTAATAAGAGTAACAAGTATATTGAATACCTGAACTCCTCCAAAAATGGAAGTTGCTTTAAAAATAGATTTGTAACTGGTCTTTTTCTCCACTTTTAATTATGCCTGGAAATTGTTGATGATGGCAATGATTTCCTGAACTTCTGCTTCTGTCATAACCGGACTCATGGGTAAACTTAACACCTGATTATGGATAGCATTAGTCAACGGATAATCCAAATGATTCATTTCTTTATAGGCTAGTTGTTTGTTGGGTGGAATTGGATAATGTATCAGCGTTTGAATATTATTCGCAGTTAAGTATTCCTGTAGTTTATCTCTTTGCTGACAACGAATGACAAACAAATGCCAAACATGTTCTTTATTTTCGGTAAAAGCAAATGCTTTATTTTCCGGAACAGGCAATGTGATATTAGGATTTTTAATTCCGTTAAGATACATAGACGCTAATTGTCTGCGGTATTGATTTTCGGCATCAATATATTTTATTTTTACTTCCAGAAAAGCGGCCTGCATTTCATCCAACCTGCTGTTTAATCCCTGAAATTCATTTACATATTTTTTGTTACTGCCGTAGTTGCCCAGAGCACGGATATGTTTTGCCAAAACATCATCATTTGTGGTAACCGCTCCTGCATCGCCTAACGCTCCCAGGTTTTTTCCAGGATAAAAGCTAAATCCGGCTGCGTCACCAAGATTTCCGGTTTTGATTCCATTCCATTCTGCTCCTATAGCTTGTGCATTGTCTTCAATGATTTTCAGATTGTATTTTTGTGCCAATGCTGATAATGTTGCATCCCAACTTACCTGTCCATATAAATGAACCACCATTATGGCTTTGGTTTTTGGAGTAATGTGTTTTTCAATCAGGTTTATATCCAAATTAAAATTGGTGTCATTTGGTTCTACCAATATTGGTTGCAGCCTGTTATCTGTAATAGCTAAAATAGATGCGATATAAGTGTTTGCAGGCACAATTACTTCATCTCCTTCCTGCATTACTCCCATATCAATATAAGCTTTTAGAATAAGGCGCAAAGCATCGAGTCCGTTTGCCACTCCGATAGCATTTTTAGTTCCAATGTAAGCAGCCAGTTTATTTTCAAAACTGCTCAATCTTTCGCCCATCAAAAACCATCCTGAATCTATTATATCAGAAGCAGCTTTTTTGAGTTCAGCTGCGTATTGTGCGTTTATTTTTTGTAAGTCCAAAAACTTAATCATCAACTATTTGTTTTTAAAGTTTATATATATCTCAGACCCCAGGCCCGGAAGGTGTTTAATCAGGTTGTAAAATCCGTCCAATACTTTAGTATCTATAATCTTATGATCCATCATTTTCTGCATCTGGACATGTGTGAATGGTTTTATGAAATAAGAACCTTTTTCAATCACTTCAAAATTGTAATCTGTTATCAGTTTTTCAAGAGAATTTAAATCAAAAACCCTGTTTTGCTGAAACTGTATATTGAAATCAGACAATTCGAGTTGTGATTTGATTAATCCCATTTCAACAGCAAGCAGTCTGTGTAAAGAGTTGCCATTGGGTACATCTACATGCACAACAGTACCTTCTTTTGTTAGTTGTTTCAATCGGGTAAAGAAACTCTTCAAATCTCCAATTTCGTGGATTAGGGCACTTATTATGATTAAGTCATAGTGTTTTGAATCCACTGCTTCAATAGCATCTTCGAAGAAATTATTGAAGATTTCAACTTTACTTTCTAAGTTTTTCTGAGTAATTTCATCAACGGTTTTGTCAAAAAACATTTTGGTGGGCTCCAAAATAGTCAGTTGCTCGAAATCAGTAAAAAAGTTGAACAACGGATTTAAGGCACAACCTACTTCGAGTATCGTTTTGTGGTTATTTCTTTGGATTACATCCACAACCATTCGTTTCCGGTATTCTACCTGATAGGATTCAAAAGGCTGTTGTGCGTATTCGTGTGAGTAGTTTTGTAAATCTCTCATTAATTCAGTTTCTTGTAGAGTTCATAAAGTAGGCTTATGGAACAGCCGATGCTTTCCTTAAACTCACACAGTCCGTTGTTAGGAACAGAATCTTCTGTGGAATGGCCGATATCCAGTATCTTAATGCCTTGTTCTTTGTAGTATTTAAAGAGATTATACGACAAAAAGTTCATCGTCTTGTATTCTGAATATTCTGGCAAATCGCCCCAATAGATTACCCGGACAATTGAAGATGTTAAATGATAAACTATAGCAGCTCCAATGGAATTGTTATCTTTTTTTGCTAAAAAGAAATCCATTGGTATTACCGAATTGGTATTGACCAATTGTTCCCAGGTCATTCGCAAAGGAAAACCTCTTTCACTCCGGTTTTGGGCAATTACATCGTAAGCAGCTTTGCCATCGATGGCATTCAGTTTTTCAAAAGTAAGTCCAAAGGAATTGGCTTTCTTTAGGTTCTTTTTTGCATTGTACCAAATATCCTGTTCGTAGTTTTCGGTAAGGTTTGCTGTTTGGAAATGATAATTCAGTTCCATATTCTTAGTTTCAAATCCGCTTCGGTAAAAGCAGTTCATTACTTTGGCAAAAAAATCTTCGTGATAAAAAGCCGGTGGTGGTATGATTCTTATTCCAACATATTGTTTGGCTGAAGCCCAATCAAATAATGACTGTATAGCAGCATCAATCTGATAGAGCTTAATATCATCACTTACATTCTCAAATCCACCAAAAGTAGCAGAAAATGGGCTAAGTAATAGTTGTTCTTTTAAACCTAGAATAAGCCCTAATCTTATTTTGGAATCTTTAAAAATCAGATAGTGAACTTTTTCAAACCGGGATTCGTTTAATTTGCTGAATGCTCCCGAATTAAATATCTGATTGGGATTCGGGAAAGTAGCATCAAAAATTTCGGGGGTTACTTCGAGGATTTCCACAATTTAAATTCATCATAATTTCTAAA
>CAMFLD010000117.1 GCA_945957245.1 uncultured Flavobacterium sp.
CTACACACTGCATATCGTCGGCAGCGTCAGATGTGTATAAGAGACAGCCACAATAAAATAAATCATACTCCGCATGGCCCGTTGCAATGATATTCCGGAGGATTTCATTGCGGCAAATTCATAATTCTCCGCAAAGCTTCCGAAGGTCATAATGGATGCCAATAAAACGGAAAGTGGGAGTACCAGCGGGATGATGCTTGGCATTTTGAATAATAAAAACTTGACAATCATAATGATGTCCAAATCTTTACCGGCCAATTCAGCGATGAAGAGCCATACAATCTGCAGTACAAATATGAAGAACAGAATTACAAATACCGTAGCAAATGTAATGAGGAATGATTTTAGTAAGTACCTGTCAAGTATTTTCACCCGCTTAATCTAGTTTATTGATGTAGTAATTTGGATATTTACTAGGCACAAAGGTAAACTGATTTTTTGATAAAGGCTGATTGGTTTTAAAAGAATTAACAGTCAAAGTAGTTCTCGTGCCATTTTTTCCTATTTCAATGACGTTAAAGACATTTTTGGTTTGTGAATCGATACCTAAAAGGATTTCTTTTCTTTGGTCTTTGGCATTGGTAGGCACTAATTTGATGTATTGTATTTTACGTCCTTTCACATCCTGCAAAATGTCCCAGGTGAATTTGTAGCCGTTATTAAAAAACGTAAGCATTTTTGAAGGTGTAATAGCTTTTTCGTCACTGTCATTTAGACTTGAAACAGTTACTTCTTCATCTTCCGGAACAATAGTATAAGTTTTTTTACCATCAAAAATTTTGGTAACTCCCATAAAGTTTAGGTAGTATTTGTTGCCTTCGATGATGACATTTCCTTTACTTTCCTTGTTGATGTTTTCTTTAAGGTTGGTAAGGGTATATTTGAAATCGATGGTAATATTTTTGTATGATTTTATTTTTGCTGTTACCTGATCTAATAAGTCTTTAGCTTTTTTATCTTGGGCATTAGCGGTAATTGTTACTAAAAATAGGATAACAATTGAAAGTACTCTTTTCATTTTAATCATTGTTTTGTTCATTTGCGAAAAATTGGTCTAGTGAAGCGAGGTCTGGGATGTTAACTGCCCTTGCCTTACTTCCTTCAAACGGGCCAACGATTCCGGCAGCTTCTAATTGATCGATCAGCCTTCCCGCACGGTTGTAACCCAGTTTAAGCTTTCTCTGCAATAATGATGCCGAACCTTGCTGCGCTGTCACAATTATTTCGGCAGCTTCCCTGAACATACTGTCTCTTTCTGAAATGTCAAACTCGAGGTTTACATTACCTCCATCTTCTCCAACATATTCCGGTAACAGATAGGCACTGGCATAAGCTTTTTGTCCACCAATATAATCTACAATTTTTTCTACTTCCGGAGTATCCACGAACGCACATTGTACACGTACTAAATCATTTCCGTTGGAGTACAATAAGTCTCCACGTCCAATCAGCTGGTCGGCACCTTGTGAATCAAGGATGGTTCTACTGTCAATTTTCGACGTAACCCTGAACGCAATACGGGCAGGGAAATTCGCTTTAATAATACCTGTAATTACATTTACGGAAGGTCTCTGTGTAGCAATAATCAAATGAATTCCGATAGCACGCGCCAGCTGTGCCAGACGGGCAATAGGAGTTTCTACTTCTTTACCTGCTGTCATGATAAGGTCGGCAAACTCATCGACTACTAAGACAATGTATGGAAGGAATCTGTGTCCGTTTTCAGGATTCAGTTTACGCCCTTTGAATTTTTCATTGTATTCCTTGATGTTCCTTACCATTGCATCTTTAAGCAATGAATAACGGTTGTCCATTTCAACGCAAAGCGAATTCAGGGTATTGATTACTTTGGTATTATCGGTAATAATAGCATCATCAACGTCCGGAAGTTTGGCAAGATAATGGCGCTCAATTTTATTGAAAAGCGTAAGCTCTACCTTTTTCGGGTCTACGAGGACAAACTTAACTTCAGCAGGGTGTTTTTTGTATAATAAGGATGTCAGTACTGCATTCAGACCAACGGATTTACCTTGTCCGGTAGCTCCAGCCATCAATAAATGGGGCATTTTGGCTAAATCAACGACAAAAGTTTCATTCGATATTGTTTTACCTAAGGCAATTGGCAGCTCCATTTCTGCTTCCTGAAATTTGGCAGCAGATATAACCGTCTTCATCGGAACCATAGTTGGGTTTTTGTTGGGAACTTCGATACCAATTGTTCCTTTTCCCGGGATAGGGGCAATGATACGTATTCCCAAAGCAGACAAAGACAAAGCAATATCATCTTCGAGGCTTTTGATTTTAGAGATACGGATTCCGGCCTCGGGAACAATCTCATACAAGGTTACCGATGGGCCTACAGTCGCTTTAATCTGCGATATTGTTATTCCATAATTCCTGAGTGTCTCAACGATACGGTTTTTATTTTCCTCAAGCTCTTCCTGATTGATGGTAATTCCGACTGAGGTATATTCTTTTAGTAAATCAATAGTCGGGAATTTGTAATTGGATAACTCCAGTGTTGGGTCAAATTCACCAAAATCGGCTACCAGTTTTGCAGCCAGATTTTCTTCCAGGATATCTTCTTCCGGTGCCTTTTCTATAACAAAAGCATCATCATTCGTTTCGATGATTTGTTTTACCGGTTCTACAATTGGTTGCGGTGCGGTATTAGGAGCAGGAGTTGGTTCCACTATTTTAAGGGTGGGCTCCATATTGATTTCCGAAGCATTTTCTATCGTAGGCTTAAGCGTTTCCTTGTTGATTTCAAATTGTGAAGGCTGCTTTAATGTTGGTTCCTCAATAATTTCCTCTTCTTCAGGCTCTTCTTTTATAGCGTATTCTTCAAGATTATAATCAGGCGTTTTTTCAGCTACTGGCGGCGTTAAACTATCCAGACTTTCGCTTATATCTTTATGTTTCTTTTCGAAGAATGTTTTTACGGCTTCCGGAGAAATCTTTATTTTGAAGATTAAATAAATGGCAATTGCAAAGACAATTCCCAATAATGTTCCTGTCTTACCAATATAATCCTGAATAAACTGATTGAGTTCATATCCTACAGTTCCTCCCAATTCCGGTAATGAAGTTGCAAAAAAACCAAAAGTGATTGATAGTATTACAATGGCAAATAAATCCCAAAACCAGGTATTTTTAAGTTTTTTTACCGGTAAATCCAATAGTAAAAAAGCCCCACTTAGGAAAAACAGTTTTACAAAAAGGAAGGAAGCTATACCGAAACCACGGTAAATGAATAAATCGGCAATAAAAGCTCCAAATTTACCCAACCAATTTTCTACATGCTCGCTTCGATCTGTAAAAGAATCGACAGCACTTTGGTCGGCATGCCCTGAAACAAAAAATGAAATGAAAGAAACAAGAAAAGCAATAGATAAGAGTACCAAAAGAAAGCCAAACAACATTCGGTACTGCTTTTTGGTCTTTAAAATCTTAATATCAGATTGTGGGTCTTTTTCTTTGGTTTCTTTTTTTACTGTTTTTGCCATCGGTTATTTATCAACGCTATAAAAATAGAAATTTAATCGGAGGATTAAAGAAATTTTGGAACATAAATTAACAGTCCTACTGCTATAGCGGCAGTAGCGGCAAACATTACGGCACCAGCAGCGATGTCTTTAATAAATCCAATTTTACTATGAAATTCAGGATGAATAAAATCGGCTATTTTTTCTACAGCGGTATTAAGACTTTCTACCGCTAACACCAGTCCGAAGGCCAAAATCTGCATTATCCATTCTTCTCTTGAGATATGGAAATAAAAACCAGCGATAATCATCAATACAGCCAACGAAGACTGAACCATAACACTATGTTCAGTAGTAATAAGCTTGTAAGCACCAAGTATAGCATATTTAATGCTCTTGATACGGCCTTTTACAAAGGTATTGTCTTTTTCAAAATCCATAATATCAGTTCTTATAATGCTGCAAGAGCTGCTTGATAATTAGGTTCATCAGAAATATTCGGAACAAGCTCAGTATGTTTTACAATACCGTTTTCATCCAAAACAACAACGGCTCTTGCGTGGAGTCCGGTAAATGGACCTTCTGTTATTTCAAGGCCATAATCTTTTCCGAAATTTCCGGTATTAAAATCCGAAAGATTGATTACATTTTCCAATCCCTCTGCGCCACAAAAGCGTTTTTGTGCAAAAGGTAGATCGCGGGAAATACACAATACTTTAGTGTTTGTCAATTTGGAAGCTTCAGCATTAAATGTTCTTACCGAAGTAGCACAGGTAGGAGTATCCACGCTTGGGAAAATATTCAACACGACTTTTGAACCAACAAAATCAGCCAGTGTTACAACCGATAAATTGGTTTGTACTAATTTGAAATCGGGTGCTTTTGTACCTGTTTTAGGAAGTTCACCATTGATGTTTACGGGGTTTCCGCCAAATAATATTGATGCCATATAATTGTTAATTTTAGTGGGTCAAAAGTAGTAAAAATATTTAACACTTAAGGACACGAACATGAGCTGATTTTTGGAAAATAAAAATGCCCCAAATAGTGTCTAACTTTTTGGGGCATGTTCAAAATGGGGCATTTTTATTTAGAATGGTAAAGCAAACTATTTTATCAATTCAAGCACAAGATTTGCTCCATTTGCTAAAACTGAGATATTTGAATCACTGGTATTGGAATAAACTGAAACAGCCTGATAAGCATTGAGATTCACCAACTTGGTAAACGATACGCTTCTTGTTTCGCCATTGGCAACAGTAATGAAAGTTCTTGTTCCGGCAATTTCACTGCCATAGATGCCCAGATAAAGCTCTACATTAGAGGTTCCGGAGCTGTTTCTTTTAAGAGCAACTGAATAAGTAATACGGTAAGTTCCGGTTTTGGTTACCTGAATATTGTCCGAACCAAGCGTTACATTGCTCGAAAGGCCGGTGCTGCCCATATTTATAGCGCCTGATGCTAAGTTAAGATTTGCGTTCCGATAAATTTCTCCATAGTATTTTGCCGAATTCGGATCTTTCCAACTGGCTTTTCCATTGGCGTCCGAAGTCAAGACATAATCAGTACCCTGAGTACCATCAACAAGTTTAAGGGAACCAACAATGTGTAATCTTTCATCTGGTGAATTTGTTCCGATGCCGACTTTATTGCTTGAATTTGAAGAACTCCCCAATACAATAGCATTAGCTTGTGAAGTAGTAGCCTGATAACCAATAGCGGTAGCGTTTTGTCCTGATGAACTGGCTTCTTTTCCTAAAGCAGTGGATTGCTGACCTGAAGCGCTGGCATTGTTTCCTAAAGCAAGTGCATTATTGTTGCTTGCAGTCGAACTTACTCCCAGTGCTGAAGCAAGATAGCCCGAAGCATTGGAAGAATAACCCAACGCCATAGCATTATTGTTGCTCGTTGCTGCATTAAGACCTATGGCAACCGACTGATAACCTGCTGCGTTCGAAGAAGGACCTATAGCTACAGCCTGATTACTGCTGGTAGCTGTAGCAGATGTGCCTATTGCAACCGAGTTGTTATCGTTAGCCGCTGCTCCGCTTCCTATAGCTAATCCTCCATTAGGATGATATCTTGAAAACTGACTGTTGTTTACTTTAAAAATAAGTGGAAAATAGTTATTGGTTCCTAAGTAATCCGTTGAGGCAACGGTGTTACCCGTAAGGTTCCAGCCACTGCCCGAAGAAGAAGATGATGTTCCTGTACTCAGTTTTTTCCAACTTCCCTCCCAATAGTAAAAACCCGAGGTTACATCATTGGCATTATTGGTATTGTAAACCAAAAGGCTGGTAGCAGGAGAAGTAATGGTATTTGTATCGGTTGTAGATGAAAGGGATACTCTCGGTATCAAAAGACCGGAATTACTGCTTTTTATTTCTAATGCTGAAGAAGCACTCGGTTCCGTTGTGCCAATTCCGATTTGAGAAAATGATAAATTGAATATAAATAAAACTAGAATAACTATTTTTTTGCTCATTTTTAACCATGATTTGGATAATACTGGGCAAATTTACGATGTCTTTGAATTGTTGGTTTTTTGCGTTTTTTCACGAAAACGTTATAGTGATTCTTAAATCTTTGCTTTTTTAATAATTAAATTCAATAAAGCGTTGAATTTTTTATATTTTAAATCAATAAAATAAGTAAAATTTATATTCATTTTTGTTAAAATCTGAGAATTATTCAGTTTCGTCAAAATACAAAAAAACCCGTTGCATAACGGGTTTTTGATAATTAAAGAATTGATTTTAAACGTGCAGAGCCCTATTGTCTGTTGCAGCTAGTGCAGCTTCTTTTACTGCTTCTGCAAATGTTGGGTGCGCATGTGACATCCTGGAGATATCTTCCGCCGAAGCCCGGAATTCCATTGCTGTTACCGCCTCAGCAATCAAATCGGCGCAACGGGCACCAATCATGTGTATTCCTAATACTTCATCCGTTTTGGCGTCAGCCAGTATTTTTACAAATCCATCGTTGTCAGCACTCGCTCGGGCTCTTCCTAAAGCTTTGAAAGGAAAACTACCCGCTTTATATGCCACTCCGGCTTCTTTTAACTGCTCTTCAGTTTTACCTACAGCAGCAACTTCAGGCCAGGTATAGACAACACCCGGAATCAAATTATAATCAATATGTGGTTTTTGTCCCGCCAAAATTTCGGCAACCATAGTACCTTCTTCTTCCGCTTTGTGGGCAAGCATAGCTCCCCTCACGACATCACCAATAGCATAGATGTTCGGAACGTTGGTTTGAAGATGGTCATTAACCTCAATCATACCTCGCTCCGTTACTTTTACTCCCGCCTTATCCGCATTCAATCCATCAGTGTAAGGACGGCGTCCAACAGATACCAAAGAATAATCTCCTTCCAGCGTAATGATTTCGCCTTTGGTATTTTCTGCTTTTACAGTAACCGTTTTCCCTTTACGTTCTACCGACTGTACCTTGTGCGAAGTATAGAATTTCATTCCCTGTTTCTTAAGCACTTTAGTCAGCTCTTTAGAAAGTCCGGCATCCATACCCGGAATAATACGGTCCATGTATTCAACAACTGAAACTTCAGCACCAAGGCGTAAATACACCTGACCAAGTTCAATTCCGATAACACCTCCACCAATGATTACCAAATGTTTTGGTACTTCTTTTAGTTTTAATGCTTCGGTAGAAGTAATGATTCTTTCTTTATCCAAAGTAATAAATGGCAAACTGGATGGTTTAGAACCAGTAGCAATGACAGTATTTTTAGCTTCGATGGTTTCTGAACTTCCATCTGCTTTGGTAATTTTTATTTTTGTAGCACTTTCAAATGAACCTACACCTTCGTAAACCGTAATCTTGTTTTTGTCCATCAGGAACTTAACACCGCCCGAAGTCTGGTCAACAACCGCCTGCTTGCGTGCAATCATCTTTTCAAGGTTTACTTTTACTTTACCCGAAACCTCAATTCCGTGATCGGCAAAATGCTGCAATTCCTCATAATGATGTGAGGATGCCAATAAAGCTTTCGACGGGATACAGCCTACATTAAGGCACGTTCCTCCAAGAGTTGGATATTTTTCTATAATGGCTGTCTTGAAACCTAATTGGGCACAACGTATAGCTGATACATATCCGCCGGGGCCCGAACCTATGATGACTACGTCAAATGAACTCATAACTAGTTAGTGTTTTATTTTTTAGCGACACAAAATTAAGGTTTTTATTTTATTCCCACACTAGATTTAAGTAAACTAAATTCCTATGGTAAAATGACTGTTAAAC
>CAMFLD010000118.1 GCA_945957245.1 uncultured Flavobacterium sp.
TGGGCTCGGAGATGTGTATAAGAGACAGATATCAGGCGGCTTATGATTTTGTATTAGCAAGGGCTGAAAAAATGGGATTGAGGAAAGTGGCAAAGTGATAAAGTGATAAAGTGGCAAAGTAGCAAAGTAGCAAAGTGGCAAAGTGGCAAAGTGGCAAAGTGGCAAAGCTATGAAGCTTTGAAAAAATTGACCAAAAAAGTACAATAAAAATGTACCTAAATCAGGATAAAACTTTGTAAATCTGCGACTCTGAAACTTTGTAACTTTAAAAAATGAAAACATTTAGAGATTTATTGATATGGCAAAAAGCAATGGCTCTAGTAACGGAATGTTATACTATTACAGCCAGTTTTCCAAAAGAAGAATTGTTTGGATTGACTTCTCAAATCAGAAGATGCAGTGTATCCATTCCAAGTAATATCTCCGAAGGATTTGCAAGAGGAACTAATAAAGACTATCATAGGTTTTTAACTATATCATTAGGGTCGCTTTTTGAATTTCAAACACAAATCGAAATCGCTTATAATTTGCAATACATTACAGAAAAGCATTTTAAAAAAATATACGAAGACAGCAGAGAACTGGAAAGAATGATGAGTTCCTTCATCAACAAAATAAAAAAAACTCTGTAACTCTGCCACTTTGAAACTTTGAAACTAAAAAATATGTGAAGACAGTAGAAAGCTGAAAAGAATGATGAGTTCCTTTATCAACAAAAAAAACTCTGAAACTTTGAAACTTTGAAACTTTGAAACTTTGAAACTTTGAAACTCTGCTACTTTGCAACTTAAAAAAATAAAGAAATGAAAAAAGACAAAGGCGTAATTTATTGGTTACTTACAGGATGTTTTTTAGTATTTGTTATGGTTGTTGTGGGGGGAATCACCCGTCTGACCAACTCGGGATTGTCTATGACCGACTGGCATTTGGTTACCGATACCCTACCTCCTATGTCGGAGGCTAAATGGCAACAGGCTTTTGAGGAATACAAGAAATTTCCGGAGTATCAGAAAATCAATATTCATAATGATTTCCAGCTTTCGGATTATAAGTTTATCTATTTCTGGGAGTGGTTTCACCGATTTATAGCCCGTATTCTTGGGATGGTTTTCATTATTCCATTCGTTTATTTTCTCATTAAAAAGAGGATTGATCGTGAAACACTGAATAAATGCTTTGTTCTTCTGGGAATGGGAGCTTTACAGGGTTTCTTTGGATGGTATATGGTAAAAAGCGGCTTGATTAATGATCCTGATGTTAGCCATTTCAGATTATCGCTTCATCTTACTTTTGCCTTTATCACTTTTGCCTATACACTTTGGGTGGCACTGGATTTGATTTACCCTGAAAGAAAAGCAGTGGTTGTACCTTTGAGAAAACTTGCCCGTGTGACATTGGTTTTTCTTTTAATTCAGATTATTTACGGTGGGTTTGTTGCGGGGTTAAACGCCGGTTTGATACACAATCACTGGCCTTTGATGAGTGATGGTGCCTTTTTCCATGAAAGTATTATTTTGGAAAAAGACAGTTGGATTGCCCGATTTACAGAAGGGAAAAGCGGCGTTCAGTTTGTGCATAGAACAATGGCTTATGTGGTCGTTTCCCTGATTTTGTTCTTGTATTTCAAAGCCCGGAAATTTACGCTTACAGCCCAACAGCAAAACGGATTAAATGCCTTGGTGCTTATAGTTTTTATTCAGTTTACCCTCGGCGTTTTAACGCTTTTGTATGGCGTTCCGCTTTGGCTAGGATTGATACATCAGGTAGTGGCATTCTTCCTTTTGACTGCTATGACTTATACTCTTCATAGATTCAGTAAATAATTATGGAACCTATTTTTAAATATGCCTGGATTGCATTTCTGATCGTTCCTTTTATTAATTATTTCTACTTTAAGGATAAATTCAATGATTATATTATTGAAAAACCGGAAAGGGAAAGAGGTTATAATCTTATTCGGAAATCTATTCTCATTTATGGTTTAATTCCCTGGATTATTGTAGCTATAGGATGTTTGTCCGGACAAACTGAATCTGTCTTTGATTATTTTCAACCTGCTAAATTAAATCCTTTTGTTTTGTTATTCCATTTTTCGGTTATTATCATTTGGATTATGCTGATTCGGTTTATTTTCTTTAAGGATGGTGCTCAGTTTCTTGAAGATCATCCCGGAATAATTCATTTTAAAGCGGGTGGATATCGTAATGACCGTCTGTCTAAGAAAAATATAAAGTTATTTTTTCTTTTGTCCATAGCCGGTGGTATTGCCGCCATGGTAATGATGTGGGTTATAGAATTTCCTCTTCCAAAGTAAATCCAATAAAAAAGGGTTCTTTTCAGAACCCAAAATTTTTGCTATGCTTTTTTCTTCGCTTTAATAGAGCAACCAATGGCTTTGGTTATTGCTGGTGAAGGGTCTTTTCCTGAGTCTAGTGCAGCAATCGCATTTTCAAGGTATTTTTCTTTTACCGCTAAAGCATCATCTGCATTGTCATCAATAGCTCCGATATATTTTACTGTCCGGTTTTTATCTAACAAAAATACATGCGGTGTTTTGGTTGCTCCGTATTGCGGATAAATCTTCTGTCCTTCATCTACCAGATACGGAAATACAAAACTATTTTCTTTGGCTTTCTTCTGCATTTTCTCATAGGTATCATCAGGTTGCACTTCGGGATCATTGGAGTTTATGGCTAAGAGAATATAGCCTTTTGGTTTGTATTTTTTAGCTAAATCGTTGATTCTGTTTTGGTATTTCACTGCAAATGGACAGGTATTACAGGTAAAAACAATAATAAAGCCTTTAGCCTCTTTGTAATCTGCCATGCTGTAATTTTTTCCGTCCACTGATTTTAATTTAAAATCGGTTGCTGTATCTCCGGGCTGGTAGCCTTCTGAAACTAAATTGTTTCCTATAATTACAGAGGAAACAAAGGCAAAAAGTAATGGTATAACTCTCATAATGGTTTATTTTTTTTGGTTAGTAAATGTGTTAATGAATTCGTTGAGTTCAGCAAAACTCTCAAAATCGTGTTCGGCAAATTGCTTTTGTCCTGCACTAAAAATAAATGTGGCAGGAATGGAACCTGACCAGTCTTTATCAATCCTGTCGAGCCAGCTGTTGTAATTATTATCACTCAAAGAGACAACCTGAGCGGTTATTTTCTTTTTTTGTATAAAAGGAATGAGTTTTTTTTCGATGTCTTTTTTGCTGTCAAGGCTGACTAAAATTACTTTGACATCCTTATTTTCCTGATGCAATTTTTCAAAATAAGGCAGCTCCTTAACACATGGTGCACACCAGGTAGCCCAAAAGTTGATTACATATACATTAGCATCATTCTTTATGATGGCTTTTTCGAAGTCATTGAATTTGTCAAATTTCAAAAGCTCCTGTGCCAGTGAAATTTGAGTAAACGTTATAAAAAATACTATGAGGGAGATTTGTTTCATAAAGCTTATTTAATACCAAGCTTTACGAATTTATTAACTTAAAAGCTATTCTAACAGTTAGTTAACAAAACTTTACCAACTTTAACATTGTTCTTACCCCAACCATTCCTTAAAATCGTTGACCCGTTCTCTGGCAACAATAACCTCATCTTCTTTGTAAGTTGGCAGGATGACTTTCAGTCTTGAGTTACTGTGAATTTGTATTTCCTTAATGGTTTTCATTGGTACAATAAATTTTCGGGAAACACGATAGAAATCTTTAGGATCTAGTTCGTTCTCGAGTTGTTCCAATGTAATATCCAGTAAATAGTCCCGGTTGTCCAGAGTATGCAGGTAGGTTCCTTTATTTTCACTAAAAAAACATTCTACTTCCTCTATATTGATCATTTTGAGCTGCTGTCCCATTTTGATGGTAAAACGTTTTTTGAAATTTCTTTCCACCGGATTGACCAGCATTTTTTTAATCATTTCAAAATCGAGCGATAGGTTTGGAGCAGCACTATTTCTGGATTTAAATTTGTTTACGGCCGTTTCGAGGTCATCTTCATCAATTGGTTTCAACAAATAATCGATACTGTTGAGTTTAAATGCCCTGAGGGCGTATTCATCATAGGCTGTCGTGAATATAACTGAGCTTTTGATATCAATTGTTTCAAATATTTCAAATGATAATCCATCGGATAGCTGTATATCAAGGAAAATCAAATCGGGATGCGGATTAGTATTAAACCAATGTATCGATTCTTCTACTGAATGAAGCAAAGTATTAACCTCTAATCCTAATTTTTCAACTTTTCGTTGTAATAAACGGGCAGCAGGCTTTTCGTCTTCTATGATAATGATATTCATTTACAGAAATTACTTTTTAATTATTTTCACAGCATATTTTCTTGACCAATATACAATAAGCGGCGTTAGTACCACAGTTGGACCCAGCCAGGCAACTAACGACGGAAGGTAAACATTATTCACAACCAAAAAAGCCGTCAATGCAGCTATATAACCGCCAACCATTCTTTGGATGTGTACCAACAGCCATTCATTTTTAAACTTTAAATTTCCTTTATAAATCAGGATATCTTTTCTTGCCATCAGTATACTTATCATTCCGAATACAAGTAAAATGATTCCCATGTTATTTCCATTGACACACAAATAACTTCCATAACTTAAAAACCCAAGTGCAAATAAAATCATTGTTATGGAAAGTGCCCAGTCAATAGGTTCGGCTTTTTGACCTTTATCCAATTTCTTCAGTGATAAAAAGCGTTGCCCTGTTGCTACCATATAGAATGAGAACACAGCAATAATCAGCAAGAACAGGTTATTATGCATGATTGACATTATAAAACCGGCAATAGCATTGATAATCATTCCGTAAAAGAAAAATTTTCCGGTCAATTGGTGTTTTTTATCACCTTTTGTTCTAATCAGGTTAATCGTCCCGGTAAATAAGCCAATGCCACCTGCAATAATGTGAATAGCCAGTAGTATTTTGAATAATAGTTCCATTATGTTGTGTTATAAATTTTGCAGTTATTATCAAGACTTAATTATTCCCATTTGTTTTGTTTCTCCTTATCCATGAATTCCTTGATTTTTCTTTCTTCCCATTCCTTTCCCATTAGCATTCCCGGCATAAATACCGAAAGTCCGTGGGCTGTAAGCCCAATTCCCCAGAAGAAAACCGTGTTGAAGGTTTGCCAGCGCCAAAAATTCTCATCATGTTCCATATTAAAATATTTAGCAACAAGCAGCCCAATATTCACAACAATATAAATTATGAGATGGGTATAGAAGCCTTTGATCTTTTTGACCCGTTTGAGCGCTTCCTGATACTTTAGTTCTTCGGGGGTCATAAAACTATTATTCATATTTTTTCTGTTTTTCCTGTTCCATAAATTCCTTGAGCTTTCTTTGTTCCCAGTCTTTTCCCAGAAATGGCGAATAATTGAACGCTTTCATTCCGTGGAAGACTACTCCGATTCCCCAACCCAATAATGGCCAAAAGAACCAAAGGTATTCCGGTGAATATTTTAAATTGATAATCATCATAAATATATTCACTACGATGTAGGCCGTAAGGTTTACATAAAATCCTTTGATTTCGTCAACCTGTTTTTTGGCTCTCAAATATCTTTCGTATTCTTCGTTAAATTTTTCCATGATTACTCCCATTTATTTTGTTTGTCATGATTCATATATTCCTGAACTTTTCTTTGTTCCCAAGCGGTATCAAATACTTTCTCTCTGAAGAATAAACGTATTCCCTGCACCGCTATAATGAATGTCCATATCCACATAATAGTTTCATTTATATCGCGGATCGGCCAAAAGTTGAAAGGTGCTCCAAGATAGGTTTTGGTCAGATAAACCATCAGGGCTATGATGTAAATCAACAAGTGTGTATAAAAACGTCTTATTTTATGTACTCTGTATTTTGCCATTTCTAAGGCTATATCCTGAGAATTGGTTGAATTAAATCGTCTCATATCAATTCCATTTATTTTGTTTGTCTTTGTTTAAAATCTCCTGTATTTTTCTTTCTTCCCATGATTTTCCGTAGCCAAATGTTTCTACAGCATGGAAGATGAGTCCCATTCCCCAGCCAAATATTGGGAACCAAAACCATTGGAAACCTCCGGTTTTAAGATTTATGAATACTAAAACCGGAATAACGCAGCAATAAGAAATCAGGTTACCGTAAAATCCTTTGAGTTTTTCTACCCGGTCTTTGGCTCTCATAAAAGCCATATTTTCATTGTATATATTTTGTGTTTCCATAAAAGCAATTTGTTTAGTAAGTATCGGAATCTTTACTTTGAAATAATTTTCGTTTTCCTCAATCAGTAGTTTTCTTTCTGAAATCAGTCCGTAACGGTTAACGATATTCTGAAGCCCTACGCCTCTCCTGTCCTGTAATACTTCTTTCTTCTGAAGGTTATTCTCAACTATGAGGTAATTGTTTTGGATATAAATCTTTATGTGCAGTGGTTTCTGTTCACTTACCACATTATGTTTGATTGTATTCTCCAGCAGAAGCTGCAATGAAAGTGGTACTACTTTGGCTTCAGGATTATCAAAATCAGTTGGGATTTCGTATGTAATACTATTTTCAAAGCGCATTTTCAATAGGTTCATGTAGGTTTTGGCGAATGCCAATTCTTCAGTAACCGAAACCAGTTCTTTGTCTTTCTGTTCCAGAACATAGCGGTAAATTTTGGATAACGAAGTTGTAAAACGCTGGGCATTATCCGGGTTTTCTTCGATTAACGAACTCAATACATTCAGACTGTTGAAAAGGAAATGCGGATCAATCTGGTTCTTGAGGCTTTCAAATTGTGCCGAAGCGGTGTTAGCAATAATCTTTTGTTCTTTGACCCTGCTTTCATTGTACTCTTTGTAGATATAAAAAATATAAAAGCAGAGCAGAACGATAAAAGACATTGCGGTTGCAAAAACATAATTAGCCAGCTTTTCATTCGCCCAATATTGCTTAAAAGTATTCCCTTCGATAACCACATCGGAAAAGATGCGAAGCAGGAAAATGGTAAAGATTGTTGCAACAAAAGCGAGAATAAAACCTAATATCATTCTTTTCAAAGAAAATCTCTCACCCGCATATTTTCGATCCAGATAAACGAAAACCGAACGGTTAACGTAACCCAAAACTACAGAATATAACATAGTGTAAAGAAACATTACTCCCAACTGACGGTTGAACTCAATTTTGGCACCATAAATAAAATTGATTAAGATAATTACGAGAAAGATGATTATCCCAATTGATATTGATTTTAATACTTCTTTTATGGTGTGCTTCATGATTCCTTTATTTGTTTTTTTCTCCTTTGTATACTGCCGATGCTAAAAACCCGACTCCCATTCCTATCATAGTTCCTTCACCGCCGTGATTCAGTACAGCTCCTATTCCCATTCCAATAAACATGCATCCTATAAATACATACCAAGATACATGACTGTCTTTTTCTTCTTGATTTTCCCTATTTTCCATGGTAAATTGATTTAGCCGGTTTAATTATTTTTTACAGCTTTCAGCTAAAATCTGCTCGGCTCTGTCTTTACCCCAATTTGGATGAAACGGAGTTTCTGGCTTAAAGTTAGCAAAAAGTTCTAATGACTTTGTTAAAGCTTCACACATTGGTTTGATATCCGTACCCCAGTATTTAGCTCCGCCAATTTCAAACTCGGCTTTACCATATACCACTCTTGGGTTTTTGGGATCAATAACCAATGCTTTGTTGTATTGTTCCAATGCCAGCGCACTGTATTTCTG
>CAMFLD010000119.1 GCA_945957245.1 uncultured Flavobacterium sp.
CTAAGTCATCATGTCCCAAAATTTGATTATTTTGCACTCATTAAAAGAAAACAATGCATGAGACAACTTTCGGAGTATATCAATAATGATTTTAAGCCTTTTTCGAATTCAGATTTAGTTGAAGATATTCAGGATTTCTTTGCCGAAGATTCCCATTCCCATTTTCCGGTCTTGGATAACGGGGTTTATATTGGAAGTATTTCGGCTAATGATGCAGAAACTTTTGACACCAATAAGCCAATTGTAGATTACCGTTATGCCCTGGAAGGTTTTTTTGTGAGAACAACTATGAACTGGCTGGATGTTCTGGAGGTTTTTGCCCGTAATAATTCCAATATGGTTCCGATTTTGGACGAAAACAATAACTACGTTGGCTATTATGATATTACGGATATCATCAAGTTTTTGAATGAAACACCATTCCTTAAAGAAAGTGGGGGCATCATAATAGTTGAAAAACCAGCCATTGATTATTCCATGAGTCAGATTACCCAAATTGTGGAAAGTAATAACGGTAAGCTTTTAGGGGTTTTTGTTTCACAGGCTGATGCCGAAAAAGTACAGGTTACGATTAAGACTACTTTAGGCAGTATGAATGAAATCATCCAGTCTTTCAGACGCTATAACTATGAGATCATATCAGAGCATCAGGAAGATGATTATTTGAATACCTTAAAAGAACGTTCAGAATATCTGGATAAATATTTAAACATTTAAAGCAAGGATGCAAGATGTTGGATGATGAAGACATCCTACTTCTATCACCCAATCACCTAAGTTTATATTATGAAAGTTGCCATATTCGGACAATATTATCAAAACGATACCCGTCCCATTATCAAGGATATTTTTGTTTTTTTTATTAAAAACAATGTCGAATTGGTCATTGAAGAAAAATTTCTTGAAATACTCTATAAAGAAGAAATTGTTGGCAGAAAATACAATACGTTTTCATCACACAAAGACTTAGACAATAGTTTCGATATTCTTATCAGTATTGGTGGTGACGGAACTATTCTTAGGGCTGCAACCTACGTTAGAGATTCGGGTATTCCAATGCTTGGAGTAAATGCCGGACGTCTTGGATTTCTGGCTAAAGTACAGAAGGAAAATATTGAATCGTTTCTTCAGGTGGTTCTTGAAAAGAAATACTCGATTTCCGAGAGAGCATTGCTCACCCTGGAATGCATTCCGAATACAGTTGAAATCGATATCAATTTTGCCATGAATGAGGTGTCCATCAATCGAAAGGAAACCACATCGATGATTACGATTGAAACCTATCTCAATGGGGAATACCTTAGTTCTTATTGGGCTGATGGTCTCATAATATCCACTCCTACAGGTTCGACAGGATATTCGCTGAGTTGTGGTGGCCCAATACTGACTCCTGATGTGAAAGGTTTTGTCATCACTCCAATAGCTCCACACAACCTTACTGCCCGTCCACTGGTTATTCCGGATGATACCGAAATAAGACTCAAAGTATCCGGTAGGGAAGAACAATACCTGGTTTCCTTAGATTCTAGAATTAATTCTATTGATAACAATTCGGAATTACTCATTAAGAAAACGCCTTTCACAATTAAAATGGTTGAAATTACCGAAGAAACGTTCCTTACAACGCTTCGTAACAAGCTACTTTGGGGAGAAGACAAAAGAAATTAACAACTTTTTTAGCCTCGTTTTATACTACAATCCTAAAAAATACGTTTTAGAATAGAAACTGTTGCAATATCAATAATTCTCAGTGCTTTGTTTTTTTAACATTAATACTAAAATATGTTAGATAAGTACTGAGAATTGTTATATTTGCACGCTATTTTTCAATTTTAATGAAAAAGATTTTAGTAATATTTTTTTGTTTGATTTTCCAGAATATTTTGACGGCACAAATTCATGAAATTGGTGTTTTCTTAGGCGGAAGTAACTATGTCGGCGATGTGGGTAAAACCAGTTATGTGGCGCCCAACGAACTAGCCATAGGAGTTTTATATAAATGGAATAAAAGCCCTAGGCATTCCTATAGGTTTTCCTATATGCAGGCAGCCATTTCGGGCAACGATGCGGATTCTGATGTGCCGGGAAGAGTTCAGAGAGGGTATAGCTTTAAAAATCACATTAAAGAGTTTTCAGCGGGGCTTGAATTCAATTTTTTTGACTTCAACCTACATGAATCATTAAAGAAGAAGCTGACGCCGTATGTGTTTTCAGGCCTTTCCTATTTCGCCTATGAGGAATTGTTCGTGTTAAACGGGCAAACTAAAGAGGATTACAGGGAAGGAGCTTTGGCAATCCCAATGGTAGTTGGAATTAAAACAAACATTATTCAAAATTTTGTTTTAGGCCTGGAAGTGGGTGCCAGGTATACATTTACAGATAACCTGGATGGAAGTGCCCCTAAGAATACGAATCTGCAGTCATTGAGCTTTGGAAATTTGAATAGCAAAGATTGGTATGTGTTTACAGGGTTCACATTGACCTACACTTTTGGGGAAAAACCTTGTTATTGTTCAGATTAATAAGAATGAGTTTATTGGAAAACATAAATAAAGACAACCTGCCGAGACACCTGGCCATCATTATGGATGGCAATGGGCGTTGGGCAAAGCAACAAGGACTATTAAGGGCATTCGGCCACGAAAAAGGAACAAAATCCGTTAGGATTACTGTTGAAACCTGCGCCCGTTTAGGAATAGAAAACCTTACGCTTTATGCATTTTCCACAGAAAACTGGAACAGGCCTAAACTCGAAGTAGATACTCTAATGGGCTTATTGGTCAATTCTCTCAAAAAAGAATTAAAAACTTTGGAGAAAAACAATATCCGTCTGAATTGTATCGGGAATATTGACCAACTTCCTGCTAAAGCAAAAAATGAGCTTTTATCTGTTATTGAAAAAACAAAAAACAACACCAGAATGACCCTTACTTTGGCCCTAAGTTACGGTTCGAGGGAAGAATTGTTAAATGTTGTTAAAATAATCAGCGATAAAGTTAAAAATAATATAATTTCTATAGACACTATTGATGAATCAATTATAAATGAGCATCTTTACACGCGAAATTTACCCGATGTAGATTTAGTAATCAGAACCAGTGGGGAACACAGGATCAGTAATTTTTTGCTTTGGCAGATAGCCTATGCTGAATTTTATTTTACTGATGTTCTTTGGCCCGATTTTAAAGAAGAAGATTTATATGCAGCCATCATTAGCTATCAAAAAAGAGAACGCAGATTCGGAAAGACAAGTGAACAAATTAAATAAGATTTCAGTGCAGATTAAAACCCTTAAAATACTTCTATTTACTTTATTTTTTGGAAGTGTCTTTCAATTACAGGCTCAGGAAGAAAGGACTCCCTACAATCAAGGACAAAAATACATTTTAGCCCATGTAAAGGTAAATGGTAAAATTAGCTACAATGAACAAACAGTAGTAACCTTTGCAGGATTGGAAAAAGGACAGCAAATTACAGTTCCGGGAGAGGAAACCAGTAATGCTATCAAGAAATTAGGGAAACTGGGACTTTTTAGTGATATCGATTTTTATGTAAATAAAATAGAAGGAGACAGTATCTGGCTGGATTTGGATATTGTGGAGCTGCCAAAACTTAATGAAGTAAAAATACAAGGTGTAAAGAAAACCAAAACGGAAGCACTGATTAAGGATAATGGATTGACTAAAGGTAAAATAGTAAATGAAAACCTGATTACTACTACCAAAAACTATATCGAAAATAAGTACAAAAAAGACGGATATTATAACACCAAGGTATACATCAAAACCATTCCTGATACTACTGAAGGAAATCAGGTTAAAATGTTAGTCAACATTGATAAAGGAGATAAGCTCAAGATTTCCAAAATCAATTTTGAAGGCAACGAAAAGTTCACCGATGCAACCCTTCGTGGTGCTATGAAAAATACGAAGCAGATTAACCCTATTCGGATTTTCAAGTCTTCAAAATTTATCAAGGATAAATACAAGGAAGACTTAACGTCAATCATTGACAAATACAAAGAAAAAGGATACAGGGATGCACGTATCGTAAGTGATTCGGTATTCCTTAACGATAAGAAATCCAAACTAGCAATCAATATCAAGGTGGAAGAAGGGAAGAAATACCACTTTGGAAACATCAAATTCTTAGGAAATTCAGTGTACTCAGACCAGTTATTAGGCAGAATACTTGGAATCAAAAAAGGCGATACTTATAATGGAGTCCTTCTTGAAAAAAGGATTGCTGATAAATCAAAACCTGATGGAGATGATATCACCAACTTATATCAGAACCATGGATACTTATTCTCAAACGTAAATGCTGTTGAGACAAAAACCGCCAACGATACTATTGATTTTGAAATAAGGATTGTGGAAGGCCCAATTGCATATTTTAATAACATTACCGTGGTTGGTAACGACAAAACTAACGACAGGGTAATCTACAGGGAGTTAAGAACCAAACCCGGACAAAAATATAGTAAAGAAGACCTAGTTAGAACTATTCGTGAGATTGGACAATTAGGATTCTTCGATCCGGAAGCCATAGATCCAAAATTCAAAAATGTGGATCCATCAGCCGGAACAGTAGATATCGAATATAATGTAGTTGAAAAAGGATCCAGTCAAATCGAGCTTCAGGGAGGTTACGGCGGCGGAGGTTTCATTGGAACCTTGGGACTTTCGTTTAACAATTTCTCCGCAAGGAATATTTTCAAGAAAGATGCCTACAGACCACTTCCAATGGGAGACGGTCAAAAACTGGCATTACGTTTACAGGCAAGTTCATTCTTCCAAACCTATAGTTTGTCATTCTCAGAACCTTGGCTTGGAGGTAAAAAACCAATCCAATTCTCCAGTTCGATTTCCCACAGTAAGCAGTTCCTTTATACAGGAACTTCAAGAAACGTAGATAAAAGCAAAAGTTTCAATATTACATCACTTTCTGCCGGAATAGCTAAAAGGCTGACGATACCAGATGACTATTTTGTTTTCTCAAGCTCAGTTAGCTTCCAATATTATGATTTGAACAATTATAACACAGGATTGTTTACCTTTGGTAATGGTTCATCCAGAAACCTGGCATTCACGCTTGGTCTGAGCAGAAATAATAAAGGGGTTAATCCAATTTTCCCAACTTCAGGATCGGAATTTAACGTTTCGGCCAAATTTACGCTGCCTTATTCTTTATTTAACGGTATCGATTATGCACACTTAGAAGATCAGAAAGACTACAAATTGATGCATACTCAAAATGATGGTTTGACTATAGTTCCAACTTCTACAGGACAGGTAGCTGCTATTGGAGATTATCTTCAGGAAACAACTCCCGGATCTAAAATTTACCAGACTGTTGGTTCCGATTATCAGTCAGCAGCCGCAGACAGAGGTAAAGTTGACCAAAAGAAATTTAACTGGTTGGAATACTATAAATTAAAATTTAAAGCAGACTGGTATACCCGTCTGGCAGGATCACAGTCAAAAGCATTAGTATTAAGAGCATTAGGAGAGTTTGGATATTTAGGAGCATATAACAGTGGCCGAGGTCTGGTTCCGTTTGAAAGATTCTTCCTTGGAGGAGACGGTTTGGCCAACTTTGCACTTGACGGACGTGAGGTAATACAGCTTAGAGGATATCCTAACCAGTCATTGTCGAGCACAGATGGAGCAACAGTTTATAATAAATTCTCTTTGGAGTTAAGATATCCATTAACTTTGAAAGCAGCAGCTTCAATTTATGTATTGACTTTTGCCGAAGCAGGATCGTCTTACAATACATTTAAAGAATACAATCCGTTTGTACTCCACCGTTCTGCCGGATTTGGTTTGAGGGTGTTCATGCCGGCCTTTGGATTACTTGGAATTGACTTTGCCCATGGATTTGATGCCACTCCAAATGCTGATGGTACTCCTTCAGGTTCCACTAAACCGAATGGATGGGAAACACATTTTATCATTGGTCAACAATTTTAATTATATTTGGTACAATATTTCTAAATCATAAATAGAATGAAAAAATATTTTGCAATAACAATTCTGACTTTATTGGCTGTTTTTCAGGTGAATGCGCAGTCAAGAGGTATAAAAATTGGTTACATTGATATGGAGTATATCCTACAGAATGTTCCCGATTATAGTGAGGCTAAAAGTCAATTAGAAGAAAAGGCGCAAAAATGGAAACAGGAAATAGAAGCCAAAAAGGTAGAAATCGCTAAATTAAAAGATGCCCTAAAGACAGAAAGAGCGTTATTGACAAAAGAACTTATTGACGAGCGTGAAGAAGAAATTAAATTTCAGGAAGATGAACTTCTCGCTTTCCAGCAAAAGAAATTCGGACCCGATGGAGACCTCATAACTCAAAAGGCCGTATTGATAAAACCAATTCAAGATCAGGTTTTTACTGCTGTTCAGGATATTGCTGAAGCTAAGAAATTTGACTTTGTTTTTGATAAATCTTCCGATTTGACAATGCTGTTTGCAGCAAAAAGATACGACATCAGTGAGCAGGTTATCCGTGTACTAAACAGAGCTGAGAAAAGAGAGCAAATGAGTAAAAAGGATGTGAAGAAACAACTGGAAAAGGAAGCGCTTGATGATGCAGTAAGTGACAATCCGGAATTTGAAGCCCGTAAAAAAGCATTAGAAGATAAGAAGAAAGCCAGAGAAGAACTGGTAGCCCAAAAAAAAGCTGACCAGGAAAGAATTAAAGCAGAAAGAGAAGCAGCAAGAGCCGCTAAAAAAAATGGCACGGTTCCTGCTAGTGATAAATCAGGAGATAAAACAGTAACCGATCCGGCAACTCCAAAAGATAACAATAAAACAGCTTCAGACACAACTGCTGTAAGAGATTTAAAAGCCGAAAAAGCGGCAGCAAGAGCGAAAGCTATAGAAGACAGGAAAAAAGCCCTGGAAGATAAAAAACAAAAAGCCCTTGAAGCAAGAGAAGCTGCGAAGAAGGCTAAAGAAGAAAAGAATAAAACAAAAACTGAATAATAAAAACAAATAATTAATTAATACTTTTTTAAAATGAAACGATTGAAATCATTATTACTAGCTACAGTGTTATGTTTAGGAGCAAGCTTTACTATGAATGCACAGGCTAAAGTAGCACACGTAGATGTAAATGAAATAATTTCTAAAATGCCGGCAATGATCGATGCTCAAAAACAATTAGAAAAATTGAGCGGTACCTACGATGCTGAATACAAAACAATGGCTCAGGAATATCAGGCAAAAATTGAGAAATACGACAGAGAAGCAAAAGACGTAACTGAAGCCGTTAATGCAACTCGTCAAACCGAAGTTCAGGATTTGGTAAAACGTATTCAGGACTATAGAGATAATGCTCAGAAAGAATTGCAAAAGAAAGAAGCTGACATGGTAAAACCATTAATGGATAAAATCAAAGCTTCAATTGCAAAAGTTGGTAAAGCTAAAGGATATCAATATGTGTTAAACATTGCTGATTTGCTTTTAGCTGACGGTCCGGACTTAACGGCTGACGTTAAAAAGGATTTAGGATTCTAATAAAGTACTCTTAATACTATCTAAAAACTGCTCAAATCATGAGCAGTTTTTTTTATTTTTGTTGCAATGAAAAACAATAATCCCATAGGACTTTTTGACTCAGGAATAGGAGGAACATCCATCTGGAAAGAAATTCATGATTTACTCCCCAATGAAGATACAATCTATC
>CAMFLD010000120.1 GCA_945957245.1 uncultured Flavobacterium sp.
TTATAATTGCGCTAATTGCGGGGATTGCAGGAGGATTTGGAATCGCAAAACTCCTTGAAAAAAGCAATATCTCCAATATGGTTAAAAATGCCAAAAAAGAAGCAGCATCGATTTTGAAAGACGCTAATCTTGAGGCTGAAAATATCAAAAAAGACAAATTACTTCAGGCAAAGGAGAAATTTTTGGAATTAAAATCGGAGCATGAGCAGGAAATTTTAAGCAAGGATAAAAAAATTGCCGAAGTAGAAAAAAGAACCCGTGATAAAGAATCACAGGTATCAAGCGAATTGGCCAAAGCAAAAAAACTGAATGATGAATTCGATGCTAAAACCAATGAATACAATGCCAAGATAGAAGCATTGGATAAAAAGCAACAGGAGCTTGAAAGGCTACATAAAAGTCAGGTAGAGCAGCTTGAAGTCATTTCCGGTTTATCTGCTGAAGATGCCAGAGAACAATTGGTCGAAAGCCTGAAAGCTGAAGCTAAAACCAAAGCTATGTCGCATATCCAGGATACTATCGAGGAAGCAAAACTGACAGCCCAACAGGAAGCCAAAAAAGTTATTATTAATACCATTCAGCGTGTCGGAACAGAAGAAGCGGTTGAAAACTGTGTTTCTGTTTTCAATATTGAATCGGATGATGTTAAAGGAAGAATTATTGGTCGTGAAGGAAGAAACATCAGAGCTCTTGAAGCAGCAACCGGGGTTGAAATTATTGTTGACGATACTCCTGAAGCTATTATCCTTTCCTGCTTTGATCCGGTTAGAAGGGAAATCGCACGTCTTTCACTCCACAAATTGGTTACCGATGGCAGAATTCACCCTGCCCGAATCGAGGAGGTTGTTGCCAAGACAACAAAACAAATTGAAGAAGAAATTGCAGAAGTTGGAAAACGTACTGTTATTGATTTAGGAATCCATGGTTTACACCCAGAGCTTATCAAGGTAGTGGGTAGAATGAAATACCGTTCATCATACGGGCAAAACCTTTTACAGCACTCCCGTGAAGTTTCCAAACTATGCGGAATCATGGCTGCCGAATTAGGATTAAACGTTAAATTGGCAAAACGTGCCGGTTTGCTTCACGATATTGGAAAAGTGCCTGATACCGAAAGTGATTTGCCACACGCATTATTAGGGATGCAATGGGCTGAAAAGTATGGTGAAAAAGAAGAAGTTTGCAACGCTATTGGAGCACACCACGATGAGATCGAAATGAAATATCTAATCTCACCTATTATTCAGGTTTGCGATGCTATTTCCGGGGCGAGACCAGGCGCAAGACGTCAGGTTTTAGATTCATACATTCAAAGACTTAAAGACTTAGAGAATATTGCATTTGGATTTAACGGTGTTAAAAATGCTTACGCCATCCAAGCCGGACGTGAACTGCGTGTCATTGTAGAAAGCGAAAAAGTAAGTGACGAGCTTGCTGCAAGTCTGTCGTTTGAGATTTCACAAAAAATCCAAACCGAAATGACTTATCCGGGTCAGGTAAAAATTACGGTGATACGTGAAACCAGAGCCGTAAATATTGCTAAATAATATATATCATAGAATATAAAAAAAGGCGGTCAATTAATGTGACCGCCTTTTTTTATCTTGAAAATATGGTTTTCAAACCTTCAACAGTGATGGGTTTGAGATAATAATCTTTAATTTCTTCCTTAAAATCATTGGCTCTGTCTCTATCAACAGTGTTATCGGACGAACTGATTATATAAATCGCTATTTCTTTTTTGATTTTATCTTTGATAGTCTTAAATTCTTCCAGAAACTGCCAGCCATCTAGGATAGGCATGTTAATGTCCAATAGAATCAAATCCGGTGGTGCTTGAGCCTTATCCAGTTTGTTTTTTATTCCTTCAATTGCCTGGAGTCCGTTTTCAAAAAACTCAGGCTCTACATTAATATTATTACTTATTAATAGCTTTTTAATGATAAAGTGAAATATCTTATCATCATCTACAACAAAAACGTCGTTAAATTTCATTATTAGTAAAAGTGGTTTGTGGTATTTGGTTTTTAATTCATGCTAAAATAACTAAAAATATTTCATTTTACATTTTTCTGGGATGAAATGTATTGATGACTTGTGTTAAGTGTTTCCTATCAAGATGAACATAAATTTCCGTGGTTGTAATTGACTCATGTCCAAGCATCATCTGTATCGAACGCAGGTCTGCTCCGTTTTCTAAAAGGTGGGTTGCAAATGAATGCCTAAGGGTATGCGGGCTTATATTTTTCTGTAGATTAATCTTTGTTGCCAATCCTTTGATAATGGTAAAAATCATGGCTCTTGTTAACTTTTTTCCTCTTCTGTTAAGAAACAAAGTATCTTCAGATCCTTTTACTACATCAATATGATTGCGAATATTGTTCTTATAAAGCTCGATGTATTTTTGTGTAGTCTTGGCTATAGGCACAAATCGTTGTTTGTTTCCTTTACCGGTAATTTTGATAAAGCCTTCTTCAAAAAATAAATCTGAAATCCTTAATGCTGTAATTTCAGAGACCCGTAGACCACAACCATACATAGTTTCGAGAATAGCCCTATTTCTTTCTCCTTCGGGAGTTGACAAATCTATAGCTTCTATGAGTTTATCAACATCATCTAAAGAAAGGGTATCCGGAAGTTTACGTCCAATTTTGGGGGCTTCTATCATTTCCATTGGATTATCAGTACGATAATCCTCGAAGTTTAAATAAGAGAAAAAGCTTTTTAATCCTGAAATAATCCTTGCTTGTGAACGGGCATTGACTTCTTTGGAGACAGCATAGATGAATTGCTGTATAGTTTCTTCGGTTATTTTTTCAGGAGCTACTGAAATTGCATGTTCTGCTAAAAAACTGCAGAGTCGCTCTAAATCAAAAGTGTAATTCTCTACGGTATTCTTTGACAAACCCCGTTCAATTTTAAGGTAGGATTGAAAACTTTTGATGTAATGATTCCAGTTCATAACACAAAGAAACGAAAAGTAGGTTTATAAAAAAACCGCGCCGAAGCGCGGTTTAATTTTGTATGTTCTATACTAATTACAGTTTGTATAATAAACCGAAAGAGATAGATGACAAGTTAACTCCTAAGTTAAATCCATTAGTTTTGTCAGCACCGTTTCCTCCGTTATCGTTAGAAGAGTAACCTAAACCACCCCACTCTGAAGTGATAGCAAAGTTATCAGCTACGAAGTAGTGTAATCCTAGAGGTACGTTGAAACCAATTTCTTTTGTAGTTGCATCAGCTACACCGTTATCAACTTTAGTTGACATGTAAGATAATCTAGCTCCTACTGAAAGAGAGAATTTGCTTGCTGGAGTCCAGAAATATTTAGCACCTGCTGCAATTCCGAATCCTGTTGTTTTAAGATCGTTAGCACCACCACCAGCGTTAGAAGTACCAGAAGTGAATTTTAACATACCTTCAATTGCAATGTTGTCAGATACGAAGTATCCAGCACCTGGAGATAAAGTGAAGCCATTATCTTTAGCATCACCAGTTTTTGAACTGTTGAAAGCAGCTGTACCAGTTAAGTACACATCTCCATTAGAAAATCCTTCTCCTGATTTCTCTTTTTTGTCTTGAGCATTAGCAAACGACATAGCGAATACTGCAGCTACTGTTAAAATAATTTTTTTCATGTTTGTTTTAATTTTAAAATTAATATGAACAAATTTATAAGTAATCCTTTTCTATCATCATTTTGCCTTGTCACAGTTATTAACAATGTTATCAACAATTTGTTGACAACAAAATACTGCCAATCAATATATTACAATAGATATTAACCAAAAAAAGTCATTTTCAAAGAACCACAAACACAGTAAACACAGGCTTTTTAGTCGTTTTTTGATGAAAATACACCATAAAATTGTGCGGAAAACCCGTTTCGATATGCCCAAGTTTAATTACTTTTACGAAAACAACTTTTATAATGAAGATAATGATCATAAATGGCCCCAACCTTAACCTTTTGGGTAAGCGGGAACCAGAGGTATACGGCAATACTACTTTTAACGAGTACCTGGAACAGCTAAAAAACAAGTATCCATCAGTATATATTGATTATTATCAAAGTAATATTGAAGGTGAACTTATTAGTAAGATACAAGAAGTGGGTTTTAGCTATGACGGTATCATATTAAATGCCGCTGCTTATACCCACACCTCTGTTGGCATTGGTGATGCTGTCAAAGCGATTGCCACTCCTGTAATAGAAGTACATATATCTAATACCTTTTCCCGGGAAACATTCCGCCATCAGTCTTTTATATCGGCCAATGCCAAAGGAATTATTATTGGCTTTGGTTTGAAAAGCTATGAATTAGCCCTTCAGTCATTTTTGTAAAAACCTTAAATCATACTATGCAACTCAAAAAAACACTTCCTTTATTATTACTCCTGTTAACTTTTAATGCATTTGCCCAAATAAAGGGAACTATAGCAGATGACAAAGGAAACCCACTGGCATTTGTAAATATTATTGAAGAAAACACTTATAACAGTACAACATCCAACGAGCAGGGAAAATTTGAACTAAACATAAAAGTACCCGGTCGTCATATTATCTTGTTTCAATATTTGGGCTATAAAACCGTAAAGGAGGTTGTTGAGATAAGTAACAATGGAGCTCCGGCCAACCTAAATGTTGTTATGCAGGAAGAAAACATAACCCTCAATGAAGTTGTTATTAATACCAAAGAAAACCCAGCCAACGATATCATCCGTAATGCTATTAAAAATAAAAAGGAGAATTCCGAAAAAACAGCCCGCTTCAAAGCCGATTTTTATTCCCGCGGTATCATTAGACTCAAGGATGCTCCAAAAACTATAATGGGTCAAAAATTTGATTTCTTTGACGAAATACTGGATTCCACAAGAAGCGGTATCATTTACTTATCAGAAACCGTTTCTAAAATAACTTTCCAAAAGCCCGACAAAATGAAGGAAGTTATCGTAGCTTCAAAAGTAAGTGGCCATGATAATGGCTTTAGTTTTAATAATGCGGCTTCGGTTAATTTTGACTGCTATGAAAATTACCTGCCTTTTGAAATTAATGTGGTTTCTCCTATTGCAGATAATGCCTTCAACTATTATAAATACAAACTTGAAGGTTCTTTTACTACCGAAAACAATCAGGTTGTATATAAAATTAGGGTAACCCCTCGCCGGGATAATGAACCTGCGATGGATGGTTACCTATATATAGTAGACGATTCTTATTCTATTTATGCAACTGACTTATCAATAAAAGGGAATCAGATGCAGACTCCTGCCATAGACAAATTAATTCTGAAGCAAAGCTATAGCTTCAATACTAAAAACAGGATTTGGACTCAGAGTACGCAAACAATTGATTTTGTTGCCGGAATGTTTAGCATCAAAGTTAATGGAAGATTTACCTATGTATATTCAAATTTTGAATTTGAAAAGGAATTTGCCAAACATACTTTCACTAATGAAATACTGACTTTCGAAAAAGACGCCAATAAAAAAGAAGATACTTTTTGGAATACTATCCGCCCGGTACCTTTGACAGAAGAAGAATCAAAAGATTATGTAAAAAAAGATATTTTACAAGAAAAGAAAAAATCTAAGACTTACCTTGATTCCATCGATGCCAAACACAATAAGTTTAAGATTACCGATATATTAAATGGTTACAGCTACAATAATTCTTTTAAAAAATGGTCCATTGATTATGATGCTCCATTATTATCAACCGCATTCAATACTGTTCAGGGATGGAATACCAGTATTGGTCTTTCTTATACAAAACGCAATGAAGATAAGCATACCTATACCCGTATAGGAAGTAAACTCCAATATGGTTTTGCCGATGAAAGGTTTCGGGGAACCGGATATTTTTCACATCGATTTGGTGGTAAATACAATAGCTATATGAGTGTTTATGGTGGCAGCGCAGCAAGCCAATTCAATTCCAACAATCCTATATCGAATGCCGTAAACACGGTTAGTTCATTATTTTTCAAAAACAACTTTATGAAGCTTTACGAAAGGAATTTTGTTGCTGCCTCCTTCTCCAGAGAATTGGTAAATGGGATTTATATGAGTTTCAATACCGAGTATTCGGAAAGAAAGCCATTATATAACAATACTGATCAGGCTGTGGTCAAAAGCAACGATAGGTACAGTTCAAACAATCCGCTTTTACCCAACGACGAAACATCAGCAGCAATAAGCAAACACAATTTGGCTAAAGCATCATTGGCTTTCCGTTTTAATTTTGGACAAAAATACATTACCCGACCAGATGGAAAATACAATATTCCTAATGATGATTATCCGGCTCTTTCAATTGCTTATGAAAAGGCATTTGCAGGCACCGATAAAAACTACGAATATGATTTTATAGCGGCCAGAACTAATTACGATTTGACTATAGGCAACAAAGGAACTATGCAGATTGTTTTAAAAGCCGGTAAGTTTTTTAATGCTGATAACATATCATTTGTAGATTACAGGCATTTCAATGGAAACCAAACCCACATCGGACAACAGGACAGTTATACCAACGTATTTAATTTATTGCCTTATTATACAGCCAGCACTAATGATAGTTACTGTGAACTACATATAGAGCACAATGACAAAGGGTATGTTATGAACAAAATCCCATTACTTAAATATCTTAACTCTCAATTGGTTATTGGAATCCACAATCTTGCTGTTCCGGAACGCAAACCATATCAGGAATTTTCAATTGGATTAGATAATCTTGGCTTTGGAAAATTAAAACTCTTCCGCATCGATTATGTACGTTCTTATCAGGGAGGTTATCAAGGTGATGGGGTAATTTTTGGATTGAAGTTTTTGAATGCTTTGTAAAACCAAATCCTTTTAAATTATCTATTAAATAAAAAGAGGCGCTAAATGCGCCTTCTTTTTTATCAATATTATTGTAAAAATTAAACTCTCACAATATTAGCTCCCAATGCTCTAAGCCTTTCATCTATACGCTCATAACCTCGGTCAATCTGCTCGATGTTCTGGATGGTTGAAGTTCCTTTTGCCGAAAGCGCTGCAATCAATAATGAAATCCCGGCACGGATATCCGGCGAAGACATCGTGGTTGCCTTTAACTGCGATTTGAAATCATGTCCCATAACTACAGCTCTGTGTGGGTCACAAAGCATAATTTTGGCTCCCATATCTATAAGTTTGTCGACAAAGAACAAACGGCTTTCAAACATTTTCTGGTGAATCAATACATCACCATTTGCCTGAGTAGCGGTAACCAAAACTATACTCAATAAGTCAGGTGTAAATCCGGGCCAAGGAGCATCAGCAATAGTCAGAATAGAACCATCAATATCCGTTTTAACGGTGTAGCCTTTAGTATGAGCCGGGATGTAGATATCATCCCCTTTTTTCTCTAAAGTAATTCCCAGTTTTCGGAATACACTTGGAATTACTCCAAGATTTTCCCAGGAAACATTTTTGATAGTGATTTCACTTCGGGTCATAGCAGCAAGTCCAATCCACGAACCAATTTCAATCATATCCGGAAGGATTCGGTGTTCGCATCCTCCTAATTTTTCTACTCCTTCGATGGTCAATAAGTTGGAGCCAACTCCTGTGATTTTAGCTCCCATCGAGTTAAGCATCTTGCATAATTGCTGCAAATAAGGTTCGCAGGCTGCATTGTAAATGGTAGTAGTACCTTCTGCC
>CAMFLD010000121.1 GCA_945957245.1 uncultured Flavobacterium sp.
GTATAAGAGACAGGCATAACCTTCATTAATAAAATTGCTGAATTCAGATGTTGTTGGCATATACTTTATTTATGATAGCGCAAAATAGTGTTTTTTTTAAAACCCAGAAAATGCAATTTCAATGCAATCTTAGCCATGTATTGGCAATATAGTCTGCCAACATTTTATTGACAATTCAGTAATATTAAAAAAAATAAAAAAGTTAAATACTTTTTAACAGGGTTTTGCGTTATATATCTGATAATAATGCATTAAAACTATTAAAAGCTTTGGAATTTTATTTTATTTTCAAAGAAAGCTATTAATGGCTGAAACACCAGAGGAGTTGATATGTTATTAAAATTAAAAAAAGTTTTTTTATTAAAAGTAAAAAATTAAATTTGCTCCTAATCAAGTTTATTAACAACTAAAACTTATAATTTATTTAAAACTATTTAAAATTTAAAAAAATGGCAAACGTTAAAAAAGAAGGCGGTTCAAAAGGTTTAGGAATGATGTCAGGAATCATTATTTTGGCATGTATTTTTGTGGGATTTATAATTTGGAAATTCGTTATGGGTTCCTCGGGCAATTTCGTTAACGGAATAGTTGGTGGTGAGCCAAAAGATGGAAGTATACTTGCAATGGTATACAAAGGAGGACCAATTGTGCCAATATTATTAGGATGCCTATTGATGGTAATTGTATTCTCATTTGAGCGTTTTGCTGTTATTACTAAAGCAGCGGGAAAAGGGAATTTGGATGCCTTTATGACAAAAATTACGGCTGATATCAAAGAAGGTAAAATTGATGATGCAATCAATGCTTGTGACAAACAACAAGGTTCTGTAGCTAATGCGGTTCGTTCAGCTTTGGTTAAATATCAGGAAGTTAAAGCTGAAGGATTCAACAGTGAAGATGCAGCTGAAACCATTCACGAAGAAATTGAAGAGGCAACAGCTCTTGAAATGCCAATGTTAGAGAAAAACCTAACTATTATTTCTACACTGGTATCTTTAGGAACTCTTGCAGGACTATTAGGTACAGTGACAGGGATGATTAAAGCGTTTGCTGCGTTAGCAACAGCAGGTACTCCGGATCAGGCTCAATTAGCTAATGGTATCTCTGAGGCACTTATCAATACAGCAACAGGTATCTCAACATCAGCTTTAGCAATTATTACTTACAACTTCTTTACTTCTAAAATTGATACATTGACCTATTCAATTGATGAAGCAGGTGTTACCATTGTGAACACATACAGAAAATTCAGAGGAAGTTTAAAAAAATAATTCAATAATAGAGTAATCTGTTAATTGATATAAAACATTAAATAAATGGGTAAAGTAAAAATGTCCAAAAAGTCAACATCCATCGACATGACAGCGATGTGTGATGTTGCGTTCCTTTTGCTTACGTTCTTTATCTTGACGGCAACCGCTAAAATGCCGGAACCGTTACCAGTAGATACACCAAATTCTACAGTACAGACAAAATTGCCTGAGACTGGTTTGGTTACCATTACGGTAGGTAAGAGCAATGGACAGGAACAGGTGTTTTTTGGAATGAAAGACAGAGCTATCCGTTCAAAAGCACTAGACTATATGGCTCAGAAATATGGTGTTACTTTCTCTCCTTCGGAAAAAGCACAATTCGAACTTGTTGATGAGTTCGGTGTGCCGGTTCAGGGATTGAAACAGTTATTGGCCATGAAAGCTTCTGATCGTGCCAAAAAAGGAGTTCAGCCCGGTATTCCGGTTGATTCCATTGGAGATAATAACCAATTGAAATATTGGATTCAATTCGCCAGAACAGCAAACATCGATAACGGAGGAACTAAAGAACTTCAGTTTGCAATCAAAGGTGATGCAAAAGAGCAATATCCGCAAATCAAAAAGATTATGGATATTCTACAGGACCAGAAAATCAATAACTTTAATTTAGTTACTGGTTTAAGAGGAAAAGACTACTAATGATTAACAATATTATAAAATGGCTGAATTAAATACCGGTGACTCCGGTGGCAAAGGCAAAGGTGGCAAGGTAAGAAGTAAAAAATCCAATGCTAAGGTAGATTTAACTGCCATGGTGGATTTGGCTTTCTTATTGATAACATTCTTTATGTTGACTACATCTTTGTCAAAACCTCAATCCATGGATTTGGGGTTGCCAGATAAAAATCCAGATTCAACAAAAATTGATCCTAATATAAAAGTAGACCAAAAAAGGACTATGACGATTATATTAGGTAAAGACAATAAGATTAAATGGTTTCATGGACTTTTAGAAGCTCCTGAACCAAATGGTAAACCAACGGATGCTGAGTACGGAAAAAATGGAATCCGGACTGAGCTTCTTAAAAGAGTTGCTTCTGTTGCAGAATATGCCAAAACCAGACCTACTTATAAAGAAGGGGATGGGTTGATTGTAATCATCAAACCAACCAAAAAATCCACTTACAGGAATTTAGTTGATATTCTAGATGAAATGGCTATCTGCAAAGTGCCAACCTATGCCATCGTAAATGATATTTCTCCTGAAGAGAAGAAATTAGTTGACGAAATGAACAAATAATCCAGTGTTAATCGAAAATATACTAAAAAATGAAATTAGACTTATTTAATAAACAGTGGATAGATATCGTTTTTGAAGGACGTAATAAAGCTTATGGAGCTTATAAGTTGCGTCAGGAAAATTCGAAAAACAATGTACGTGCCTTTATTATTGGGGCAGTAATATTTGCTTTGGCTGTAAGTTTGCCGCTACTCATCAGTTTGATCCCGGAATCAAAAGATGAAGCATCCATTGATCAGAAAATTGTTACGGTAAAGTTACCTCCTAAAGAGCAACCAAAAGATCTTCCACCACCACCACCGCCACCTCCAAAAGTGGATCAGGTGAAATTTGTTAAGCCTGTTGTGGCCAAAACAGAAGAAGTTGTAGAGGATCCACCAAAGATTGAAGACATCAAAGACAAAAAATTAGGTGATGAAACAATCAAAGGTGACCCAGATGCTCCTTTGACAGTAGAACCAGTTGGAAATGGGCCTAGTAACGTAGTAGAAGAGGATAACCAAATCTATAACACAGCAGGTATCGAGGTAAAACCGGATTTCCCTGGAGGTATGACAAAATTCTATTCTTACATTTCAAGGACTTACTCAGCTCCTGAAGATTGTGGAAGCGGAAGGGTTTTTGTTACCTTCGTTGTTGAAAAAGATGGTTCATTAACTGATATTAAAGTAATCAGGGAAGTTTGTCCTGGTTCCGGAAAAGAGGCTATCCGTGTTTTAAAATCCTGCCCGAAATGGAATCCGGGAGAACAAAATGGGAAAAAAGTTAGGGTGTTATACTCTTTACCTATTACAATACAAGGACAAGACTAAATGTTTTCCAATATTATAGAAAATTTCAGGAAGAAATCGCTCAAAGGGCGATTTCTTCTCGTTATTAGCTTTTTGAATTTTATAGCTTTTTGTTTTCTGGGATGCTTGTTGCTATTCTGGGATAAACTCAAGCTTAATCTGCCAAATAATCTTCAAATTATTGTTGGAGTTCTTATACTATTATTTGGTTTTTTACGTTTTATAACCCAGATTAAACGTTTAAATGCAACAGAAACCCAAGATGAATAAATTGACCAAAACAATAGCCGGATTTGCACTATTAATTCTACTTTTCGTTTTTTCCTGTCAGAATAAAAATGAGGCTAAACTAGATACGATATTGGAAGGAAAGGCTTCGGTCTATATCGACGAATCTGTATTTCCCATTGTAGAAGATGAAGTGGCTGTTTTTGAAACAGAATATAAAGCCAAACTTAAATTGATATCTCAATCAGAAAATGAAATAGTAAATTCATTTCTGAAGGATACTGCCAAAATCTTTGTCATGACAAGAAATCTTTCAGAACAGGAAATGAAAGTTTTCAAAGCCAAAAAGGTCGTTCCCAGAATTACACCTTTTGCAAAAGATGCAGTAGCATTTATAAGAAACAAAAAGTCAAATGATTCACTAATTGCCTTGCAGGATGTAATCGATTTTATGAAAGGGAAATCTGTTCCGGGAATTAAAGGAATTGTTTTTGACAATGCCAATTCCGGAACTGCTCGATACATTTCTCAATTGTCAGGGGTGTCAGTTGCAAATCAAAAAAATGTTTATTCTTTAAAAAACAATGAAGAAGTAATAAAATATGTGGCAGAAAACAATGACATGATTGGGGTTATTGGGATGAATTGGATTTTTCAACCGCCTTTAGATCTTGAAGATACCGTTGATAAAGTCAATGTTTTAGCAGTAAAAGGAATCAATAAATCAGAATACTGTTTCCCTACTCAGGATAATATTGCATCAGGAAAATATCCTTTGGCACGCACTTTGTACATTATCAATTGTCAGGGATATTCCGGATTAGGAATGGGCTTAGCCTCCTTTGTTGGAGGAGAACGGGGCCAACGCATCATATTAAAGTCAGGATTGGTTCCTGAGCGGGTGCCTAGCCGTAATATCAGGATAAGAAACACAATTACTAAAGATAAAAATTAATTAAAAGAAGATGAATAAGTTTAAAATTTTAAGTTTAGCATTAGTAGCAACGACAATTGCTAAAGCGCAGGATTTAGAGCCTGCTAAAAAAGCTATTGATGCCGAGCAATTTGAGAAGGCAAAATCAATGCTGAAGGCAGCAATACAGGCAAAACCATCTAACGGCAAAGCGGCATTTCTTTTAGGTACTATTTACCTAAAACAAAATATAGCAGATTCGGCTTCAATTTATTTTCAAAAAGGTTTAGCATCTGGCGAAAATGCACGCTTAAGCAATATTGGATTGGCTCAAATGGATTTAGATGCCAATAATAAAGCAGCAGCACAGGCCAAATTTGACGCAGTCATCAAAGATTTGAAGAAAAAAGACACAGATGAGTACGTATACATCGCACGTGCCTATATGAATGCTGATAAGCCGGATTATAAAAGTGCTATTGCAATTTTGACCAAGGCCGCAACTGCGAATCCTAATGATGCCCAAGTGCAATTAGCATTAGGGGATGCCTATTATGGAGATAAAAATCAAAACGATTCCTATATTGCTTACCGCAATGCGTACCAATTAGACAGCAGTCTGATAAGAGCCAAAATGCAACTAGGTGTTTTGTTAAAAGGTGCTAAAGCTTACACGGAAGCTGTGAAAGCATATAATGAAGTACTGGCTATCAATCCTAACTACGGACCGGTTTACCGTGAGTTGGCAGAAACCTATTACCTATGGGCAAATAATGTTCCTAAGACTTATGATGAAAACATCAAAAAGGCAATTACTTCTTATGAAAAATACATGAGCTTAACCGATTATTCGATCAACTCACGTATGCGTCATGCTGACTTTTTAATTTTAGCCAAAGATTATAAAGCGCTTGAATTAGAGGCAAACAAGATGAAAGAATTAGATGGTGTAAATCCAAGGATACTACGTTATTTAGGATATTCAGCTTATGAGAATGGTAATGTTGATGTGGCATTAAGCTCATTGCAAAGCTACACGTCAAATCCGAATAACAAAATCATTCCTCGTGATTACCTGTATTTAGGTCAGGCTAAGATTAAAAAAGGAACCAGTGCCGATGGTAAATCAGTGGATTTTGTTCAATTGACTTCTGGTATTGCTGATTTGAAAAAAGCAGTTGACATGGAACCTTTGATTGCTAATGAGTTAAATGAAATCGGTAAAAAGTTATACGATCAAAAAGCATTTGGTGCGGCAGCAGCAGTATTCGAATTGGCAGTTACCAATCCGACTTCGAAAAACTACCTTATTGACAACTTCTACCTTGGTAATTCATTATATTATGACAATACGAGAAAAGACGTTGCAAAACCAGATCCTATTGCACTGCAAAAAGCAGATACCGCTTTTGGAAATGTGATTACCGCTTCACCACAGACTCAAGATGCTTACATCTTTAGAGCCAGAACCAATAAATTATTGGATAAGGATGATTTAATGGCAACCTATTACCAACAATATGTTGATGTTGTTACAGCAAAAGGACCGGATGAAGTTACTAAAAACAAATCTAAATTTGTTGAAGCATACAATAACATTGGAGCTGTATTTGCTAACACTGATAAAGCAAAAGCTATTGAATTTTTTAATAAATCGTTAGCATTGGATCCGGCAAACCAATATGCATTGGATTCAATCAAACAACTAAAATAAAAATCCATAAATAAATTAATTACCGTCTCAATAACAATTGAGGCGGTTTTTTATTGGGTTCAATAATTGATTATCTTTGCGAACTATAATAAAATGTAATGCTGAAAAAAGAAATACAATTGGCCGTTGAAAAAGGGGAAATGCTTCCTCTTATGGAGGAATTTTATACTATCCAGGGCGAAGGATTCCATACAGGGACTGCAGCTTATTTTATAAGGATAGGCGGCTGTGATGTTGGATGTCACTGGTGTGATGTAAAAGAAAGCTGGAATGCCGAACTGCATCCACCTACATCAACCGAACTTATCGTGGCCAATGCCAAAAAATATGCTGATACAGTTGTTGTAACAGGAGGCGAACCTCTAACTTGGGACATGACATTACTCACACAAAAGCTAATGGAAAACAATATGAGAGTCCATATTGAAACTTCAGGGGCTTACCCAGTTTCCGGAAGTTGGGATTGGTTTTGTCTTTCGCCAAAAAAGAATAAATTACCTGTAGCAGATGCTTATGCCATTGCAAACGAACTAAAAGTAATTATATACAATAAACACGACTTCATCTTTGCAGAAGAACAGGCTTCTAAAGTAAATGATAAGGCAATTCTTTTTCTGCAGCCCGAGTGGAGCAAAAAAGAAGAAATGACCCCGCTGATTGTTGATTATGTAATGAAAAATCCAAAATGGAGAGTGTCTTTACAAACGCATAAATACCTTAATATTCCCTAATTCTTTATATGAAACCAATCAAAATTTTATTGTTTTTGTTAATTCCGCTATTTGGCTTTGCCCAAAGTAAGAGCATTACTGTTAAGTATGAGGAAAATAAAAAAGAACTTGATAATTCAACAGATAACAACATTTACAATACACCAGGTATAGATAAAAAGCCTGAATATCCGGGAGGAATGATGGAGTTCTATAAATACATCGGTAAAAAATATAATACACCTAATGTAAAAGGCTTACAAGGTAAAGTTCTTGTAAGTTTTGTAATTGAAAAGGACGGAAGCATCACTAATATTAAAGTTATAAAGGATATTGGTTTTGGAACAGGAGAAGAAGCTATACGAGTTCTGCAAAACTGTGAAAGATGGATTCCGGGTGAGCAGGATGGCAGCAAAGTTCGGGTTTTGTTTACACTTCCCATAACTATTAAAGCTTCATAATAATTGACAATCCTATCTTACTTAAGGTAGGATTTTTTATTTTTGAAATAAAAACTTTGCCATGAAACCACAATTCTTATTAGATCCTAATATTACATTTTTAAATCATGGCTCTTTTGGTGCCTGTCCCAAACCGATTTTTGATGAATATCAGCGTTTTCAATTGGAACTGGAATCAGAACCAGTGGATTTTATTGTTCGTAAGCAACCAAAATATCTAAAAGCAGCCCGTGAAAGTCTGGCAGGGTTTGTAGGTTGTAATGCTCAGGATTTATTTTTTACCCCTAATCCAACATTT
>CAMFLD010000122.1 GCA_945957245.1 uncultured Flavobacterium sp.
CTACACACTGCATATCGTCGGCAGCGTCAGATGTGTATAAGAGACAGGGATCAACTGGTTATAGGTGTGTTTTACTATAATTGGTTATTTATTCTTCATAAAAAATGCTATCTTTAAGAGATCCGAGGCCTAAAGGCCTGACGGAACGAAATGAAACGAATCATTCCGTTGAAACCGTTACAGCTTCAAACCTAATCTGGTTGGCGGCAATTTTAACAGCCTGCTGTTGTAACAAACTTTTTTTTAAAAGTCAAATAAAAAAAGATAATATGGAAAACAGTAGAAGACTTTGGTTAAAACAAATTGGATTAGGAATTGCAGGCATTGGATTGGCAAATGTAAAATCCTATGCATCTCCTGTTATAACAGAGGAATTTGCCATCAATTTAAGAAATCACAATGACATCATCTTTCTGCGTTCAAATGAAAATCCCTATGGCCCATCTTCATTAGCGAGAAAAGCATTTACAGACAATGCAAATATTAGTAACCGCTATAATTGGGATGTTGCGACAGAACTGATTGCTGACCTTGCAAAAAGAAATAGTGTTAAAGACGAAAACATACTGTTGGGTGCCGGTTCAACTGAAATTTTAGATTTGGTTGCAAAATTGGCATCAGTAGATAAAGGACACGAACCGGAGCTGAATGGCAAGGCAAATTATGTAATTGCAGATCCAAGCTATGATTATTGGACAGTTACATTAGATAATTTAGGTTTAACCAAAAATAAAGTCCCACTTACTACCGACAAAAAAATTAATTTGCAAGCTATGTTGGAAGCTGTAAACCAAGATACGAAACTTATATATATCTGTAATCCAAACAATCCAACAGGAACAATTTGTAAAAGAGAAGCATTAGTTGAATTCGTTACCAAGATTTCACAAAGCACGATAGTGTTAATTGATGAAGCATATTTAGACTATACAAAACAGCAATCCCTTAGCAATATCATAAATGACCACAAAAATGTTATCATCGCCAAAACATTTTCCAAAATGTATGGGTTGGCTGGTGCAAGGATTGGCTATGCAATTGCAGATAAAACAATAATTGATAATTTGACAAATTTGCAATCCAACACCAATAATAGCGTGAGTGTATTATCAAAACTTGCGGCTATAGCTTCGTTGAAAGATGATAAATTTGTTTCAAACTGCTACATGTTAAATGAAAATGTAAGACGCTATACTATCAGCGAACTCGAAAAATTAAATTGTGAGTGCATTTCTTCCAATACAAATTTTATTTATTTTTCACTTGCAAAATACAATAAGGACTATTTCAAGCTATTAGAAACCAACAATATTGAAGGAGGAAGAATATATGAAGAAAAGGGTAAATGGACAAGGATTACCGTAGGAAAGATGGATGAAATGGAAAAATTTATTAAAGCAATACAATAAAAACTGCAGTTAATAGTCACTTATTCGCAATTAATGGTTTCTTTTTTGAGTAGTGATTCTTTTTTACAAAATGTGTATCTTTAGTTGGCTCAAAAAAAGCAAATCAATTCGTTGATTGGCTTTGTAACAGTGTCAAACCACAGAATGCATAAAAAATCACGATGAAAACAAAACTGAAAGAAATTATACTAATTATTACAATTTCATTCGTGTTTTCCTGTAATGATAAAGCAGCCATAAATGGATATAAGAAATACATTCCTCAAGTTTTCAACGGAAATGAATTGGTGGAAGTTCCAAAAATGATGACGGAAAAGCACAAGAAAAATGTAATTCAGGTTTTAAAGTTTTATGGTGTGAGATGGAAAGTCGAAAATGGAAAACTATTTGTTCCGGAAAATATAGATGATGAAATATTATGGAATTACACATCAAAAGCAAATGATACCATTTGGCTACATCAACACAAACCTCAATAACATATTAGATACTAACAGCAGTTTAATGTAATAACTCGATTGCTGACATTCCTTTACGTTTTTTCTTCACGACCTGAGCGAAACAAACTTTGTGAAACAAAAAAAGCTATCTTTAACATTCCTAATACTCACTAAGTAAAACAAACGGAACGAACTCAAATTAATACTGAAGAAGTCATAGTCTTTATTTAAAATAGATTAACAATGGAAATAATTACATATTTAAAAAAAATCCCTACTTTCAAAAAAGTACTGGGATTTATAATATGCGCTTTTGGCCTGTATGCCTTTGTATTTTCAAGCATTGCATTCGGAATAATGTCCTTTTTAATTGGCTTAAATCTATTCTTAACTGAAGGCTCTCAAATTAATTTGGAAAATAACACTTATCGAAACATAAAATCACTTTTTGGCCTAAATTTTGGGACTTGGAAACCATGCCCGGAATTTGAATATGTTTCTGTTTTTAAAACAAAAGAGAATCAAACTGTAAGAGTTGTTTCGGCTGAAGCAACGCTCCAAAACGATGTTATTTTGCTCAATCTTTTTTACAAGGGCAATAAACATATTACATTTTATAAAACACAAGATAAAAGCGATGCATTCAAAATGGCTGAAAAATTTAAATTTATTTTTGGAGTAGATATCCTTGATGCAACCGGAACGGAAAAAGTGTGGCTATAAGTACTGATATACTTGCCTAATCGCACAATGTTATATAGCAATATCTTCCCCTAAATTCTTTCTTAAACAAAAACTTTCCTACATTGCAACGGTTAAAATCGGTTTATGAAAACAAAACTCCTATTATTTTTTATTGCCTTTTCAGGATTAGCAGCCGCCCAGGACAAAAAAGTATATTTAGATTCAACCTATTTGCCTACTGATGAAGGAAATCATGTGTATTACAGAATCATAAAGAATTATTATAAAAGCCAATCCACTTATAATATACTTCAGTATTATAAAACAGGTGAGCTTGAAAGTGAGCAGACCTCAACGGTAAAGGATTTCATAAAGAACAAAGGTACGGCGGTCTCCTATTACACCAACGGGAATAAAAAGTGCGTCATTAACTATGACGATAAAGGCTACAGGGAAGGCGAATGCTTATTTTGGTATGAAACTGGAAAACCAAAATTTGAAGGCAGCTTTGTTAAAACCATCCAGAAAAAAAATGGCTTTGATATTACCGAATCAAAATTAAAGATTACCAATTTTTGGAATACTGAAAACAAGCAAACGGCATCAAATGGAAGCGGTGAATATACTGATGATGGTTTTTTTGATTATCTGAGTAATACATCTGTTTCTACCGGATCTATTATTGATGGATATAAAGATGGTGTTTGGTCGGGCAGGGATGACAAAAGAGGAATCACATTCACCGAAACCTACAGTAGTGGAAAAATAATCTCCGGTAAAAGCATAGACAAAAGCGGCAATGAATATACGTACGAAGAAGCCTTTGTAGTTGCTGCAGCTAAGGGCGGTATAACGCAGTTTTACAAGTTTATAGGCAGAAATTTCATTACACCTTCAAATGTTACTGGTCAGGTAACCATAATTACAAGGTTTGTTGTTAAATCCAACGATGAAATTGGCAAAATGGAAAATATTAAAAGCGGAGGTAAAGCCGCCGATGCGGAAGCCTTCCGAGTAATTTTAGCATTCAATGGCTTTACGGCGGCAAAGTATAGAGGCATTACAATTGATTCTGAATTTACGCTTCCGATTACTATTCAGTCTTCAGAATAAATTTAGCGGTATGAAATTATATTTATTGCCGGTAATACTAATGTTTTCAACTGCTGTTTTAGTTTAAGAAAACCCTAATAAAATCGCTTATCCTGAACGTAATAATTCCAAACTATCCTGATTGATTACTGTCGAATTTAGGGGAAAGCCTATTAAGGTTTTATTTTTTATTCTAATTTTAGTAATTGCTCCGAAATAATTTAGTTTTTAAAATAAAAAATCCGCTCCGGACAAAGCCAAAACGGATTTTTTCCAACCAATAAAACCTAACTTATTAAAGTGCTAAAACACTGTTTTCAGCACCTGCGAATTCATTGTAAGCGTAACTGTCAGCTTCAGGGTCATTTATGTAAACACCATCAACTAAATATCTAAACTCAAAAGAGTTGTCTTTTGGCAATTCAAAAGTAGCTTTGAAAGTTCCTGTTTTTAGTTTTGATAATTCTCCTTCAGATGGGTTCCAGTTATTGAAATCTCCAACTACTGCTGCTGTATTTGCTTCTTTTGCATCGATTGAAAAGGTAACTTTAACAACCGGTTTTGTTTTTATAACTTGTTTCTTGATAGCCATAACTAATTCATTTATAGATTACTGAACAAAGTAAAGGATTAGTTCAATACGTTTTACAACCCAAATCATTTTTGAGAATTTGCTAAAAACTAAGCCAATTTAAAAGAAGATACATAATTAATGCTAACATTAATTTTACATACCGAAACAAGAAAACGATTTCGAAAAATGATATCTTAAAAAGTGATTTCGCCATTTTAAAAATAAATTTTACCTTTAGGGCACAAATTTCGTCTTATGGAGCCTAATCAACATGAATTATACGAATATGCCAGAGATCGGATTAAACAAAAAAAATACCTGTTTATTCACTTAATTATCTTAGCCATAGGCACACTTTTTCTGTTTGTTGCCAATCATTGGCTTAATTTTCATGAAGAAGTCAATTGGTGGATTTGGGTTGTGGCAGTTTGGTGCTGTCTTTTCATCTTCCATGCCATTAAAGTTCTGGTTACCGACAGTTTTATGAATAAAAATTGGGAACGTGCCCAAATTGACAAACTCATGCTGAAGCAAACCAAAAAAATTGAACAGTTGCAAAACGATTTGGACAATTCTAAACCATCGGCTGAATGATTACATTAATAGCGGCAGTCGCCGAAAACAATGCCATAGGAAAAGACAACCTTCTGTTATGGCATTTACCGGATGATTTTAAACGGTTTAAAAACAGAACCTCCGGTCATTATATAATTATGGGAAGGAAAACTTTTGAGAGTTTTCCAAAGCCTTTGCCCAACAGAACCCATATCATTATTACACGCCAAAACTACGACGCTCCGGAAGGATGCATTGTTGTGAATTCATTAGAAAAAGCTATCGATTCCTGCCCGGCTAATGAAGAAACCTTTATCATTGGAGGAGGCGAAATCTATAAACAATCTATGGCAATAGCTGATAAACTCGACATTACCAAAGTGCATCATTCCTTTGATGCCGATGCCTTCTTCCCGGAAATAGATTTGGCCGAATGGCAATTGGTTTCAGAAGAATTTCATGCCAAAGATGAAAGACATCAGTATGATTTTTCGTTTGAGACTTATTTGAGAGCAGCAAAGTAGCAAAGTAGCAAAGTAGCAAAGTAGCAAAGTAGCAAAGTTAAATTGTTTGGAATTGCGAAATAGCTTCTTTATAAAAACTTTTAAACTTTGATGCTCTGTAACTTTGTAACTTAATCTTATATTTGTCGAAAATTTTCCAATGCCAGAGCAGATTACACCTTATAAAGACTCTTCACAAAGCAAGAAAGAACAGGTTACCCAAATGTTTGATAACATTTCTGGAGACTATGACGGATTGAATCGTGTTATTTCCATGGGAATTGATGTGAAATGGAGGGATAAGGTTGTTGCATTGGTCTCTGAGAAAAATCCGGAAACAATATTGGATATTGCCACAGGAACAGGAGATTTGGTTATTCTGATGTCAAAAACGTCCGCCAAACGAATCGTAGGTCTTGATCTATCACCCGGAATGCTGGAAGTAGGAAAGCAAAAAATAGAAAAAGCACATCTTTCGGAAAAAATTGAAATGGTATTGGGCGATAGTGAAAATATTGATTTTCCCGATAATTATTTTGATGCCATTACTGTTTCATTCGGAATCAGGAATTTTGAGAACCTCGAAAAAGGGCTTTCCGAAATTTACAGAGTTTTGAAGCCAGGAGGCATTTTTGTTATCCTTGAAACTTCTGTCCCTACCCGATTCCCTTTCAAACAGGGTTATCGTTTTTATACCAAATTCATTTTGCCACTTATTGGAAAACTATTCTCCAAAGACAATAATGCTTATGGTTATTTATCAGAATCTGCGGCAAATTTTCCGTTTGGAGAAAACCTGAACAATATTTTGAGGAAAATTTCGTTTATAGAATGCAAAGCGATTCCACAAACGTTTGGCGTAGCTACAATTTACACTGCAACAAAGAAATGAAACTGACGTTTTCTAAAAATATAATTCAAAAATCAGCGGTACTTATTCTGCTGTTTTCACTACAGGCCAAGGCTCAATTGGGTAAAAGTATGTTTACCAAAGACCCTATCATCAACCTGGAGAATTTTGACAAACAACGTATCTATTGGGGTTATTACCTTGGATTCAGCAATTTTGATTTCAAAACCGATCTAAAAACTAATACCGGCGCTCCTATTGAAGTAAAAGGTCATACCGGGTTCAATGTTGGATTAGTAGGTGTTTTGCGCCTTCACGAATATGTTGAACTTCGTTTCGAACCGGGATTGTACTATGCCAGCAGAACAATTAATTATTCCCAATTCAACAATCAAAGAGATGGAGTCCGGGAAGTAAAAGCGACTTATATTGACTTCCCGCTATTATTGAAATTTTCTTCACAAAGAACAGGAAACGTAAGGCCTTATTTAGTTGGAGGAGTTTCGACTACGCTCAATTTATCCAGTAACTCCAAATCGGAAGATGATAATTTGAATCAGAAATTCAGGGTAAAATCCTGGACTCAAAACTACACTATGGGATTTGGAATTGATCTTTATTTTGAATATTTCAAGTTTTCACCTTCCATCCGTGGTGTCTTTGGATTCAACAATGAGCTGATTCCGGATAATGATCCTAACAGCCCTTGGACAGGAAATATCCAATCACTTAAAACAAGAGCGTTTTTAATTAACTTTACGTTCCACTAACCTCTTCTGAATTCGCTCAGGAAAATAGCGGTTGCGGTCGCTACATTAAGACTTTCTGTTTCCTGAATATCGCCAAATCTTGGTATCGAAATTCTGTATTTGATTATTTTTTCTAAATCAGCCGAAATCCCATTAGCCTCATTTCCTAAAATCAAAATGGCATTTTGGGGTAATTTTTCCTGATAGACATTATTGCCATCCATAAAAGTACCAAAAACCGGAAGTTGGGTTTCAGTAATGAATTGGTTTAAATTTACATAACTGACATTGACTCTTTTAATGGAGCCCATAGTAGACTGAATCACTTTTGGGTTATAAACATCAACTGTTTCGGCAGAACAAAGGAGTTGTTTTACTCCAAACCAATCGCACAAGCGGATAATTGTCCCCAGATTTCCCGGGTCACGGATGTCATCCAAAGCGACTATTAATCCATCGGTTATGATTTTCTCATTTTTTGGAATCCTGAAAACAGCCAGGCATGAGCTTGGTGAACTGAGTGCCGAAATCCTTTTCATGTCTATTTCTTTGATCAAAGTTTTTTGGGAATCAGACACTTGCCCAAAAATAGCTTCGGTCATGAACAAATGTTCGAGCACAAAATTTGAATCCAGTAATTCCTTTATTACCTTTACCCCTTCGGCAATGAACATTTGATGATCATTTCGATATTTTTTTTGCTGAAGGCTCGTAATTAGTTTTATTTGGTTTTTACTAACCATAAAATAATGTCTGTCTCTTATACACATCTGACGCTGCCGACGATATGCAGTGTGTAG
>CAMFLD010000123.1 GCA_945957245.1 uncultured Flavobacterium sp.
GGACAATGGTTTTCAAAGCTGCCTGATGGCTCCTACAGAAATCCTGGCAAACCAGCATTTCAACGGTTTGTCAGAATTAGCTAAAAACCTGAATATCAATATTAAGTTATTAACCGGTTCTACAAAAACTTCAGAGCGGAAAATTATCCATGAAGAACTGGAAAACGGAACACTTCATATCTTAATCGGCACACATGCTTTATTGGAAGACAAAGTGAAATTTCAAAATCTTGGTTTAGCAATCATTGATGAACAGCATCGATTTGGAGTAGAACAGCGTTCAAAGCTTTGGAAAAAAGGAAGCCTTCCTCTATCCTTCCAAAGGAAGGAAGTTGAAAAGGTCATTCAAAAATACAAAACTGCAAGACCTTCGACCTATAATCTTTTGAAAGATCTTAAGAATCAAAATAAGAAAAACAGCACACAAGCTGAAACCATTTTATGGGAGTGTTTGCGAAATAAAAATCTATCTTATAAATTCAGAAGACAACACATAATTGATATGTTCATTGTTGATTTTGTTTGTATTGAAAAGAAACTGATAATTGAAGTTGATGGTGGTTACCATAATTCGATTGAACAGAAAGAAGCAGATGAAATGCGAACACAAATTTTAAGCGAAATTGGTTTCAAAGTAATTCGGTTTAGCAATGAAGAAGTCATTGGGAATAGTGATGAAGTAATTAAAAAAATTAGCAGTACTTTAGAAAGCCTCCCTTCCGGGGAGGTTGGAGGGGCTATCCCACCCCACATTTTAGTAATGACCGCCACTCCTATCCCACGCACGCTTGCTATGAGTTTGTATGGCGATTTAGATATTTCGGTAATTGATGAACTGCCTCCCGGTCGAAAACCAATAAAAACGGTGCATCGTTATGACAGTAATCGTTTGAAAGTTTGGAAATTTATCAAAGATGAAATTGCAAAAGGCCGTCAAATTTATATCGTATATCCATTAATTCAGGAAAGTGAGACTATGGATTATAAAGATTTGATGGATGGTTACGAAAGCATTTCAAGAGATTTCCCATTACCGCAATATAGTGTTTCCATCGTTCATGGTAAAATGAAAGCCGCCGACAAAGATGCCGAAATGAAGCGCTTTGCTGAAGGCAAAACGAATATACTCGTGGCAACAACCGTAATAGAAGTGGGCGTTAATGTTCCCAATGCCAGCGTTATGGTCATAGAGAGTGCGGAACGTTTCGGGTTATCACAATTACACCAGCTTAGAGGTCGTGTAGGACGTGGTGCCGAACAAAGCTACTGTATTTTAATGACTTCTTTTAAATTGTCTAACGACAGTAAAATTCGACTTGAAACCATGTGCAGAACAAATGACGGTTTCGAAATCGCTGAAGTCGACCTAAAACTTCGTGGTCCCGGAGATATCATGGGCAAACAGCAAAGTGGTGTCCTTCATCTGCAGATTGCCGATTTGGTCAAAGACAAAGACATTCTGTTACTCGCCCGAAACGAGGCCATCAAACTTTTGAAAAAAGACCCTTCAATGGTGCTGCCGGAGCATCAGGTAATGAGAACTGTTTTTCTGGAGCTTACCAAAAAGAAAAACATCTGGAACTACATCAGTTAAATAAAATTTGTATGTACAAGTGTTAAATAAAATTTAACCCTGCCCGCCGTTTCATTCGTAACAAGTAGCTTTGTAGTGAACTTACCACAAACATCCATTTACGATGAAAATAAAATACTTCGTTATCACACTTCTTGCCATTCTTTTAGGAGGTCTCATTGTTTACAGAATCACCAAAAACAAATCCGAGAATGACAAAGGTGGTGACAAAAATGGCAAAAAACCACCTATTGCAGTAAGCGCCGTTGTTGTAAAACCACAGGATTTTTCTAATTCAATTTCATTATCAGGTTCAATTGAAGCCAATGAGCAGATTGAAATCCATAGCGAGGTATCAGGAGTTGTAGAAAGCATTTCTTTTTCAGAAGGAACTAATGTAAGTAAAGGCCAGGTTTTACTAAAGGTGAATGATGTGGAACTAAGGGCACAATTGGTACAGGCCAAAACAAAAGAAAATCTGGCATCAGAAAATGAACGAAGAGCCCGTTTGTTATTACAAAAAGAAGCTATCAGTCAGGAAGAATATGACATTTCCAATGCCGATTACCGTTCGGCAAAAGCCCAAACACAATTAATTCAGGCACAAATTGGGAAAACCAGCGTCAGAGCTCCATTTTCGGGAAAAGTTGGTTTAAGGAATATTTCTCCGGGGACTTACATAACTCCGGCAACACTTATTGCAAATTTAGTAAGTACAAACCAACTGAAGATTACCTTTTCAATTCCTGAAAAATACGCTTCACAAATTGTAAAAGGTTCTGAAATCAAATTCACCGTTCCTAATATAGCCGATACTTTTTCAGCAAAAATCTACGCTCTTGAACCGGGTATAGAAACCACAACCAGAACAATGAAAATACGTGCCCTAACGGACAATCAAAATGGTAAATTATTACCGGGGACGTTTGCTAATATCGACCTTACCTTGGGCGACCTAAAGGATGCCATCATCATTCCTTCTGAAGCAATCGTTCCGGTACAGGATGGAAAGAAAGTATTTATTGCCAACAACGGACAGGCCAAAGAAGTCAAAGTGGAAACTTTAGCACGAACTGATAAGGATGTTGTAATTACTTCCGGATTGAAGGCCGGAGACACTGTACTTACCTCAGGAACAATGTCATTAAAAGACGAAGCAGATATCAAAGTAAAAATCAAGTAAAGCCATGAGTTTATCGACCTTAAGTATTAAACGACCGGTATTTACCATTGTAATCAATCTAACCATTATCCTTTTTGGTATCATTGGTTACAGTTATTTAGGTATCCGAGAGTTTCCCTCCATCGACCCGGCTCAGATTTCGGTTCGGACCAGTTATACCGGTGCCAATGCTGATATTATTGAGCAACAGATTACCGAACCTCTTGAAAAAGCCATCAACTCGATTGACGGAATCCGTAACATCACTTCTGCCAGTACGCAGGGAGCCAGTAATATTACCATTGAATTCAAACTCGAAAAAAACCTGGAAGAAGCTGCCAATGATGTTCGTGATAAAGTATCACAGGCTGTACGAAGCCTTCCTCAGGACATTGATGCACCACCTGTAGTTTCTAAAGCTGATGCCGATTCTGACCCAATCATTACCATGACGGTTCAAAGTGATACTAAAGATGCTTTGGAACTGAGTGATTATGCCGAAAATGTAATTGCCGAGCGCCTGCAAACTATTCCGGGAGTAAGTAGTGTACAGATTTGGGGACAAAAAAAATATTCCATGCGTCTTTGGATTGATCCGGTAAAACTTTCTGCCTACGGAGTTACGGTTTCCGATGTCAGGACAGCGCTGGAAAAACAAAATGTTGAATTGCCTTCAGGTAAATTAACGGGAGCTAATACTGAGCTTACCGTTAAAACTATGGGAAATCTTTCTAAACCTGAAGAATTCAATAACATTATCATAATAGCTGAAGGTGACAAAATTGTTCGTTTAAGCGATGTCGGGCATGCAGAATTAGGCCCTGAAAACCTTGAAACACGATTGGTAGCACAAGGAAAACCGATGGTGGGACTGGCTATCATTCCACAACCGGGAACCAATTATCTTGACATTGCAGGCGAATTCTACAAACAATTTGAAGTCTTCAAAAAAGACCTTCCTAAAGATGTCAAATTGAATGTTGCTCTGGATAACACGCTTTTCATCAAAAAATCGGTAGTCGAAGTTGCGGAAACACTGCTTATTTCGTTAGTATTGGTGATCCTGATTATCTTTTTGTTTTTTAGGGATTGGGCGATTGCCTTCCGTCCGTTGATAGATATTCCGGTTTCATTGATTGCCACCTTTTTTATCATGTACTTATGCGGATTTTCGGTAAATGTACTGACGCTTCTCGCTATTGTGCTTGCCACCGGACTAGTGGTGGATGACGGAATCGTAGTAACCGAAAATATCTTCAAGAAAGTCGAAGAAGGGATGACTCCGATTGAAGCAGCTATCAAAGGGTCGAATGAGATTTTCTTTGCTGTAATTTCCATATCGATAACGCTTGCGGCTGTATTTTTACCAATCATATTCCTGGAAGGTTTCGTAGGCCGTCTGTTCAGGGAATTTGGGGTTGTCATCGGTTCGGCCGTATTGGTTTCGGCCTTCGTTTCCCTTACGCTTACACCAATGCTTAATGCTTATCTGATGAAAGGCGGAACGCAGAAGAAAACCCGTTTTTATACTTTTACCGAGCCTTATTTTGAAAGCCTGAATAAAGGTTACGCCAGTGCATTGGAACGTTTTACCAAAAGAAAATGGATTAGTTTCCCAATTATCATTGTTTGTATTGGATTAATTGTTCTATTCTTCAAAATCCTTCCTAAGGAAACCGCTCCGTATGATGACCGAAATCTGGTAATTGTTGGCGTTACCACTCCTGAAGGTGCGACTTATGACTACACAGACCGTTTCATGCAGGAACTGTCACAACTGATTGATGATTCCATTCCTGAAAAAAAGATTGCTTTAGTTATCACTTCTCCTGGACTGGGAAATGCGACCGTAAACAGCGGAAGGGTACGTCTTGCACTGAAAGATCCTGAAATGCGGGAACGTTCGCAAAAGGAAATTGCTGATAATTTTACTAAATGGACAAAAAAATATTCCCAAGCCAAAGTTACCGTTTCAGAACAGCCCACAATTGCCGTAAACAAACGTGGAGGCTTGCCGATTCAATATATCATCCAGGCACCCAACTTTGAAAAGCTACGGGAAAAGATACCGCAGTTTATGGATTTGGCGAACCAGAATGAAACCTTCTCGAATGTTGATGTTAACCTGAAATTCAACAAACCCGAAATCAATGTTACCATCGACAGGGAAAAAGCTGAAAGCCTTGGTATTTCAGTACTGGATGTAGCTCAAACCCTACAGCTTTCTTTAAGCGGTCAGCGTTTTGGTTATTTCATGAGAAATGGAAAACAATACCAGGTTATAGGCCAGTTTGACGACAAAGACCGTGACGAACCGCTTGATCTGACTTCGATGTTTGTCAAAAACAATAAAGGACAGCTAATCCAATTGGATAATGTGGTGAAAGTGAACGAAGAAAGCAATCCACCGCAGCTTTATCACAACAACCGTTATATGTCGGCTACAATTTCTGCCGGATTGGCCCCCGGAAAAAGCATCAGTGACGGAATTGATGCTATGGATGAAATCAAGGCCAAAGTACTTGACAGCAGTTTCACTACTGAGTTGGGTGGAGACTCCAGGGACTTTGTGGAAAGCAGTTCCAACACCGCTTTCGCTTTTGGTTTGGCTTTATTACTGATTTACCTCATCCTTGCTGCTCAATTTGAGAGTTTTATCGACCCATTCATAATCATTCTGACTGTACCAATGGCGGTTGCAGGAGCCTTATTTTCACTTTGGCTGTTTGGACAGACCTGGAACATCTTTAGCCAGATTGGAACCGTAATGCTTATAGGGCTCGTGACGAAGAATGGAATCTTAATTGTGGAATTTGCCAACCAACTACGTGAAAAAGGGGTGCCAAAATACGAAGCCATCATTCAGGCTGCAGAAGCCCGTTTGAGACCTATCCTAATGACCAGTTTGGCAATTGCCTTGGGAGCTTTACCAATTGCGTTGTCACTTGGCGCTGCTTCTACAAGCCGCATCGGAATGGGAGTGGTTATCGTAGGAGGAACTATTTTCTCATTAATTCTAACCTTATTTGTGATTCCTTCCATCTACTTAATGTGGTCCAGAGAGAAAAAACACAGACCGGAATTTGATAATATCGAAGCATTAGAAAAATAACTTATGAAACTGAAACCGCTATATCTAATCCTTGTTTTATGCCTCATGCCAAAAGTACAGGCACAGGAAGTTTTATCGCTTGAAGATGCTGTAAAGATTGCTTTGGAAAACAATTATGAAATCCGTATTTCCAAAAACGATCTTGATATTGATAAAACCAATGCTTCTATTGGTAATGCGGGAATGCTACCGCAAATTGGTGCCAATGTTGTTGATAATAACAGCATTCAAAATGCAACCCAAACCCGTTCTGACGGTACAGTTAATAAGTTGAATAATGCTAAAAATAATAGTTTGGTTTATGGTGTTGGACTCAACTGGACTGTCTTTGACGGCTTCAAAATGTTTGCTAAATACGACCAACTTAAAACCACTCAAAAATTAGGCGAAGCCGAATTAAAACTGACTATAGTAACCAAAATCAGTGATGTGACTTCTACTTATTTTGATTTGGTCCAACAGCAACAACAGCTTTCTGCTCTGGACAGTACTATTGTAATTTCAAATCAGCGATTGACCTTGGCACAAAACCGTTATACCATTGGAAAAGCCTCTAAACTGGAAGTCCTGAATGCTCAGGTAGATTTAAACACCGATACGACAACTTATCTGAAGCAGAAAGAAACTTACAACAACACTAAGACACTGCTGAATCAAATGCTCGCCCGTGATGTTAAAACAGATTTCAAAGTTGTAAACGAAATAACTGTTGATGACAAACTGATATTGCAGGATTTAATTTCTCTGGCTGAAAAACAAAACCCACAACTGGAAACCCAGATTCTGAATAAGAAAATTGCGGAACTTCAACTCAAACAGGTCAAAGCAGCACGCTATCCGGTGGTTTCAGTGAATTCTGCTTATAATTTCAACGAAACAGAATCGAGTTTGGGGTTTGTTACCCAATCTTCTTCACGCGGACTGAATTATGGATTTACGGCAACGTTAAATCTTTTTGATGGATTCAATCAAAGGCGAAGCGAGAAAATTGCCAAGCTTCAGTTGGACAATGCCAATGTGGCCATCCAACAGCAGAATCAGACATTACAGGCTACTTTGACAACTTCTTTCCAAACGTATCTGACTAATTTGGAATTGATTAAATTGGAGCAGAAAAACGAAGCCATTGCAAAGCAGAATATGGATATTACACTTGAGAAATTCCGTATTGGAACTATTCCGACTATCGAATTCCGTACAGCCCAATTGAATTATATTAATGCTAAAGTGCGTTACAGTAATGCGCAGTTTCAGGCTAAACTTTCAGAGATTGCTTTAAAAGAGTTGGCGGGAAATATTAACTTTTAAGTTTTCGAAAAACTTCATAATAAGTAAAAGCTTAAGCGCTTTTCTCTTATCTTTACTTCACAGGTTTTTATGAAGTGGCAGGAAAGATTCAATACCAATTTTCAGCTGAAGTATGGCAACACTCCGGACCCGGAGGCTGGCATTTTATATCCTTACCCGAAGCTATGTCAACCGAAATCAGAAGCTTATTAGGTCAGGAAGAGGAAGGTTGGGGAAGGCTTAAGGCAAATGCTGCAATCGGAAATAACCAATGGGAAACTGCCGTTTGGTTTGACACTAAAAAGAACACTTACCTGCTTCCGTTGAAAGCAAACATCCGAAAAAAGGAAAATATTGTTAAAGGAGCGATAATTAATGTAACGCTTTTACTTTGAGCTTACAGAGATTCTTTTCTCCAAAAACTTTATATTTGGTAAAACTATCATTAATGAAGAGGCTTTTATTCCTGTTATTTCTCAACTGTACTTTTACTTTAGGTCAGGAT
>CAMFLD010000124.1 GCA_945957245.1 uncultured Flavobacterium sp.
AACCTATTCTATAAAGGTTGATGGAATTGTTCAGCGCCCTTCAGGATATTGCCTCAAACAAACTGTTTCGTGTCACATTAAGAGTATTTATAAAAATAATAAAATACTTATGGCCAGAATGGTTCACTTTTTCAAAAAGAACAATATTGCAATGACCGGGAAACCTTTTGTAATGTATGACCGCTATGACCCAGCCCATGATTTTGCAACGATTTCGGTTTGTATTCCGGTAGATCAATTAATTTCGATTGCTGACGGAAGTGATGTTTCTTCAAGAGAAATCGAAGCCTTTACCTGTTTAAAAACTACTTTGACCGGAGATTATTCACACAGTAAAGAAGCGTGGCAAAAAGCTGAAAAATACATTACCGATAATGGTCTTAAGCATAATTTTGCCGGAAGCTACAGTGAAGTATATGTCAAAACCATTGATGACGTAAAGCAGCCCTCAAAATGGGTAACCGAAATTTATATTCCGGTATACCCAAAAGCTGTTGAACTTCCTCAGAATGTAACAACACCTTCAACAGCTCCAGCTCAAACTACTCCTGAAAGCCACCCGGTACCGGCACAAGGGCAATAAACATAGAGCGGATTAAACCTTTTCTGCTATCTTTATTCTAATAGATAAATTTATACTTTGCAGGACGAAAAGGATTTCATTAAGGAATTACTCAACCCTGATACGCAAAACACTGCGTTTCAGAAACTTCTGCATGATTATCAACGTCCACTCTACCATCATATCCGAAATATTGTATTAGATCATGACGATGCCGATGATGTTTTGCAAAATACTTTTATTAAAGTGTTAAGACATTTGAAGGATTTTAAAGGCGACAGTAAATTATTTTCATGGATTTACAGAATCGCAACTAATGAAGCCATTACCTTCATCAATCAGAAAGCCAAACGAAGCGGATTAAGCAGTGAGGCATTGAAAAGCAAAATAACTGAGAACTTAAAAGCTGATGTTTATTTTGACGGAAATGAAATCCAAATCAAGCTGCAACAAGCCATCGCATCGCTTCCTGAGAAACAACAACTGGTTTTTAAAATGAAATATTATGAAGAACTCAAATATGAAGATATGTCCGGGATTTTGGGAACTTCAGTTGGAGCATTAAAGGCTTCCTACCATCATGCAGTGAAGAAAATCGAAGAATTTATGAAAACCAATTAAACCATTTAAACATAATTTTGTCAAATGAATATGAAAGATTTTAAATTAGATAATGAAAACAAGATAACTTCGGGTTTTACGGTACCAGATGGCTATTTTGAATCATTTTCAGAAAAGGTTTTAGCACAGCTTCCGAAAAAAGAACCAAAAACCATAGCTCTTTTTGGCTATAGAAAAGTTTGGTATTATGCAGCAGCAGCGGCAGTTGCCATTACCATATCTATTCCAGTTTATAATAAGTATGCGTCCCGCCAGGATGAAATTGATTCGGCTGCATTAGAGCATTACATTGCTTATAACAGTAGCATTTCTGAAGATGATATCATAAATTTACTGAATCAGGAAGATATTGATAAAATGAAATTTGAACTCAAAGTTGACGACAAAGAGATTGAGGATGCCTTAAAATCAAATTCGAACTTAGAAGAATATTTAATAGACTAACATCATGAAAATCAAAAATATACTTTTATTACTTATTACCTTGATTTCCATTAGTTCATGGGCTCAGGATGGTCCTTTTGTACAAAAGAAACGGGAACAGATTAAATCACTCAAGGTGGCTTTTATTACAGAAGAACTAAATCTTACTCCGGAAGAAGCCACTAAGTTTTGGCCCTTGTACAATACTTTCGAAGACAAACAACAGGAAATCAAAAAGCAACGACTTAAAGGATACCTGCAAAGAATGGACGACAATTCACTGGACAAATTATCAGATAAAGAAGCTACAGCAATGTTGGCGCAAATTGAAAGCAGTGAAGATGAATTATATCAGGCCAGAAAGAAATTTGTAGCCAGCCTGAAGGGGGTAATTTCACCCTTAAAAATATTAAAACTAAAACGGGCCGAAGAAAATTTCAACCGAAAGCTGCTACAGCAATACCGAGATAGAAAATTAGGAAAATAAAAAAGGGCAGTTGCCCTTTTTTATTTTAAAAAAAACAAATCAAACGTTTTATAATACTGAAAACAAAGACCTTTCCTGTTTCTATTTACCTGATAAGAAAACTTTAACATAGTTAAGATTTGATTAAAACCCCTTAAAAAAAAGTTGTGGCATAGTAATTGGATATTTCCGGTAAAGAAGCTATTACTTAAAACATATTATTATGAAAACGAAAATTATATCCTTAGGCTTACTCTCTATATGGAGCATTACAAGCCTTTTTGCACAGGACAGGACAACAGTGACTGCAACCAATTCAGATATTAGTGATAATCTTGACTTACGTGCGGTTGCTTCAATATTTGGTGATTCCAGAAATCTTGAAGATTTTGAAAGAAGACTTAACGACCCAAATGCACAAATTTCAAACTTGGATTTAAATGGAGACAATCAGGTCGATTATCTCCGTGTGATTGAAACAGTTGAAGGTAATGCGCATATTGTGGTTATCCAATCGGTACTGGGCCGTGATACTTATCAGGACATTGCTACTATTGAGGTCGAAAGAGATCGTTACAATAAAGTACAGGTTCAGGTAGTTGGTGATGTTTATATGTATGGTAACAACTATATATACGAACCCGTTTATGCTTATACTCCGGTAATTTATAATACATTTTGGGTAAGCAATTACCGTCCATACTGTTCTTCATGGTATTGGGGTTATTATCCGCACTTTTATGTAGCCTGGAATCCAATTCCGTTTTACACCTACCACAATCATATTGGTATTTATATCAATATTCATAATCACTACAATTATGTAAATTACAGAAGATGTGCTGTTGCTTATAATTACTACTATGCCGGAAGAAGAGGAAATGCCTATGAAAGACAATATCCAAATCGTTCCTTTGCTCAGAGAAATGTAGGATATAACAACAGACGTGAGTTGATAGATCAAAGACCGCAGATGGTAAATACCCGTAATAATGCTGGTTTTAATGATACAAGAAACAATTCTTCGGTTGCAGTTACACCACGACCATCAAGAGCTTTTAATGGTTCAAATGAAGTTAAAGGTTCTTCAAACCCCAGAGGAAATGATTCCCCAAGAAGTGTAACAATTAACAACGGAAGAGAAAATGATAATCAATCATCTTCCGGAAATAACGGAAACACTAGAGATTATCAATCGTCTCCAAGAGGATATGGAAATTCAAACGGGACTTATAACGCTCCAAGAGGATTTGGAAATCCAAGAGCGGCAGAATCACCAGGAAATTATGGGGTTTCTGCAGGAAATGAAAATCCGAGAAGCATTAGCTCACAGTCAAACTCCGGAGGATTTCAAAGCCCAAGAACCGAATCTCCAAGAATGAATCAGCAAAATAATATGCCCAGAATGAACGAATCTTCACCAAGAGGTTTTAGCCAAAGGGAGTTTTCCCAACAAAGAGGCGGTGGTTCTCAAAGAAGCGAAGGAGGACAAAGAGGCGGCGGCAACAGGAGAGGATAACAGAATTAAGTTAAGTTGAATAGTTTATAGTTAAATTGTTGGAGAAAGCACTACAGAAATGTGGTGCTTTTTTTACACTTCAAAATTAAGCCCTTAAAAAAATAATTGATACAAAAATATAGTACATTTGTATCCGTTTTTTTTAACATTTAATCATGGGCTCCCATAATCATAAACATCACAGTAGCCTTACTGTAGCCGGTTTACTTATTACCTTAGGAATTATATACGGTGATATCGGAACTTCTCCTTTATATGTAATGAAAGCCATTATAGGCTTGAATCACCAAATTGACGAAAATATCATTTTAGGCGGATTGTCTTGCATCTTCTGGACCCTGACGCTTCAAACAACTTTAAAATATGTAATTATTACGCTCAGTGCTGATAACCACGGAGAAGGTGGAATCTTTGCCTTGTATGCATTAGTGAAACGAACGAAAATTCAATGGCTTATTGTACCTGCAATTATAGGAGGCAGTGCTTTGCTCGCCGATGGAATCATTACTCCTCCCATCTCGGTAGCATCTGCAGTAGAAGGGATTAAAACTTTTTACCCTAATATCAATACTGTCCCAATTGTAATCGGAATACTTGTTGCTTTATTTACAATTCAACAATTCGGAACCAAATTAGTCGGTAAATTCTTCGCCCCGATGATGCTGATATGGTTTAGTATGCTCGGCATTTTGGGAATCATTCAAATTGGTTCCAACCTTGAGGTTTTTCATGCCCTAAATCCTTACTATGCTTACCATTTATTAAAAATCCATCCTGACGGATTTTACGTTTTAGGCTTTGTTTTCCTTTGTACTACAGGAGCCGAAGCCCTGTATTCGGACATGGGACACTGTGGAAGGAAAAACATCAGGATCAGTTGGATTTTTGTAAAGACTACGTTGGTACTAAACTACTTCGGACAAGGAGCCTACCTTATAAAACATGAAGGTGATACCCTTATGCATTTAGGTGGAAAAAATGCCAATCCTTTCTACTTAATGATGGAAAGCTGGTTCCAGCCAATTGGTATTATCATTGCAACAATGGCGGCTGTTATTGCTTCCCAAGCATTGATTAGCGGTTCATTTACCCTAATCAATGAAGCTATGAGGCTTAACTTTTGGCCTAAAGTAAGGATTAAATACCCTACAGACCTAAAAGGTCAATTGTACATCCCTTCAATCAACTGGTTGTTGCTTATTGGCTGTATTGGAATCGTATTACATTTTAAGGAATCAGGAAATATGGAAGCCGCTTATGGACTTGCCATAGTATTGTGTATGATTATGACAACGATTCTTTTGAATTATTACCTGATAATGAAAAGGGTTTCCATGTTTGTTATCGTTCCGATAATTGCGCTTTATCTCTGTATTGAAATAAGTTTTCTTATTGCCAATTTGGATAAATTCCCTCATGGAGGTTATGTTACGCTGATGATTGCCTGTGTTTTAATTGGCATCATGACCGTCTGGTTCCTTGCTAAGAAAATTAGTAAAACCTATACCAAAATCGTTAAGATTGAAAACTATAAAAAAGTATTGGCTGAATTAAGTGTTGATTTATCCATTCCTAAATATGCTACCCATTTGATCTACATGACCAACTCAACCAGAGTGGATGAAATTGAGGAAAAAGTAATGTATTCCATATTACAGAAAAGACCAAAACGAGCTGATATGTATTGGTTTGTACACGTAAATATACTCAGCGAACCATATAAAAGAGAATATCGTGTAACCGAAATCGTAAAAGATGATTTATATCGTGTAGACTTTAATCTGGGTTTCAGGGAACCGACAAAAATCAACCTGATGTTTAAGGAAGTTATCCGGGATATGGTACAAAATGGCGAAGTTGACGTAACCAGCCGCTATGAATCATTGAATAAGAATAACATTATCGGAGATTTTAAATTTGTGCTTTCAGAAAAATTCCTGTCGAATGACAGTGACTTAACTTTCTTCGAAAAAATTGTCATGAACAGCTACTTCCTACTCAAAAAACTGAGTTTGTCCGAAGAAAAAGGATTTGGATTAGACAGTAGCTCTGTAAAAGTTGAGCAATTCCCAATGGTGCTGCATGCCCCTGAAAAATTTGAAATGTTCCGCATACGTTAAAAAAACAGGTTCATTCAAAATAACCTCTCAGGATAATAAAAAAGCAATATCTTTGCCCGCTCATTTTTTACAATATGCGATTACACAGAAATTTAGTCTACACAACAATCGATTCTTTAAATGCTATTTTCAATGAAGGGGAATATGCAGATAAAGTTGTTGCCCGTGCCCTTAAGAAGGACAAACGCTGGGGAAGTTCCGACCGTAAATTTGTGGCTGAAACCATCTATGAAATTGTTCGCTGGAAAAGACTTTATGCTGAAATTGCTGAAGTAAGAGAACCTTACAGCCGTGAAGACTTATGGAGGATGTTTGCCGTCTGGGCCGTATTGCGGGGATATCCAATTCCCGATTGGAGGCAACTGGAAGGTACACCGGCAAGGAAAATCAAAGGAAGGTTTGACGAACTTTCTAAAATCAGGAAAATGAGGGAATCCATTCCTGACTGGATGGATGAATTAGGAGTAAAAGAACTTGGCGAAGAAGTTTGGACTAAAGAAATTGCAGCCCAAAACCAACAAGCGCAGGTAATACTTCGTACCAATACCTTAAAAACAAATCGGGAAAATCTTCGTGCCCAACTGATGGATTTGAATATCGAAACCGAATTCCTAAAAGACCAGCCCGATGCACTAGTTTTAAAAGAAAGAGCAAATGTATTTCTCACCGATGCCTTCAAACAAGGATTATTTGAAGTACAGGACGCCTCATCACAGCTAGTCGCTCCTTTTCTGGATGTACAACCCGGAATGCGTGTTGTGGATACCTGTGCCGGTGCCGGTGGAAAAACGCTTCACATGGCCTCGCTAATGCAGAATAAAGGGCAGCTGATTGCCATGGATTTGTATGAAAGCAAACTAAAACAACTAAAATTAAGAGCCAAAAGAAATGGCGCCTTCAACATAGAATACCGCATAATTGATACCACAAAAGTGATCAAAAAACTGCACGAAAAAGCAGATAGGGTTTTGATTGACGCACCCTGCAGCGGATTAGGGGTTTTGAAAAGAAATCCGGATTCCAAATGGAAATTGCAACCTGAGTTTATTGACAACATACGGAAAGTTCAAGCCGAAGTTTTAGAAAATTATTCTAAAATTGTCAAACCCGGAGGAAAACTAGTTTATGCTACCTGTTCGGTCTTACCCTCTGAAAATCAGGAACAAATTAAACGTTTTTTAACAACCGACACCGGAAAAAGCTTTACCTTTGTTAAAGACATCAAAATCCTGGCTCAGGAAACCGGTTTTGATGGTTTTTACATGGCGTTACTCGAAAGAAAAAAAGAAATATAAATACCACATGAAGAGAATCTTAACCTCATTACTACTAAGTATAACTTTAGTTGCGGTTGCTCAGGAAAAATCATCAACCAATACTTTATCAACAAATTCAATTCCGGCAGGCTATTACAGCACTGCTACAGGAACCGGATATGTTTTGAAAACCCAGTTATTCAACATTATCAAAAATCATACTGACCGTGGTTATGCCGGTCTTTACACCACTTATCAAACTTCTGATGTAAAAGCAAATGGAAAGGTTTGGGATATGTATACCGATTGTGATTTCACCTTTGGTACTGTTGCCAATGGCGGAAATCAGGATAACGGAACAGCACCTTCTGCTGAATGTCAGTTATTTAACCGAGAACATACCGTTCCTCAAAGTTATTTTTCCAGTGCAACGCCAATGTATTCCGATGCGCATTTCGTAATTCCGGCCGATAAAATTGCCAATGCGAATCGTGATGACTGGCCTTACGGACGAGTTCAAAACGCTACTTACACCCTGTCTCTTATACACATCTCCGAGCCCACGAGACCGAGGCTGATCTC
>CAMFLD010000125.1 GCA_945957245.1 uncultured Flavobacterium sp.
TGTCATGGCAGTAGGATTCACACCAAAACATGTTGAAAACATACCACTTAATAATTTAACAAAAGAACAATTTCTAACAATTGCTCACGAAAGCATTAAAAAACTAGATTGGGAATCAGCTTACATTAGTGCATCCGGATTGATTGCTTATACCAGCAATAAAATGTTTTCTTGGAATTCTGAGTTCAAGGTTGTTTTTGAAGATGGTTATGCCTCAGTTAGCAGTACATCAGTTGGGAGCGAAATGATGGATTGGGGTAAAAACAAAAGGAGAGTTGAACGCTTTATTGCTGCATTTGATGAATTAAAAGTTTCATTAAATGAGGAAGAAATAAGAGCCAAATATGAAACCCTAAAAGCCGAATTTCCCCCGGAAGAGGAAGATTTGCTAAAACTCCCTCCCACAACCGCCAAAGATGACTTCAAAAACTTCCTCTCATTTTTTATCCCTTCTAAAGACTTTTTTGTAACTCCTTTATTGATTGATATTAATATTTTGATATTCATCATAATGGCTATATATGGTGTGAGTGTTTTTAAACCCTCTACAGAGGCATTAATAAGTTGGGGTGCCAATTTTCGTCCGGTAACTTTAGACGGGCAATTATGGAGGTTAATCACAAATTGTTTCCTGCATATTGGTATTTTCCATTTACTGATGAATATGTACGCCTTACTTTATATAGGCATATTATTGGAACCCATTTTGGGTAAATCCAGGTTTATCTCAGCCTATCTTTTAACAGGAATTGTAGCCAGTCTGACCAGTTTGTGGTGGCATCAATTGACAGTTAGTGCCGGAGCATCAGGTGCTATTTTTGGAATGTACGGTGTCTTTTTAGCATTGCTTACTACCGATTTTATTGAAAAAACAGCTCGCAAAGCTCTTTTAATCAGTATTGGGATTTTTGTGGGTTATAATTTAATCAATGGTTTAAAAGCAGGAGTGGATAATGCTGCACATGTTGGCGGATTAATTAGTGGCTTAGCTATAGGGTATGCCTTTATTTTCAGTCTTAAACGACCTACAGAAAACATATTAAAATATGCAACTATTTGTATATTATCAATTATAATACTGACATCTTCTTTTCTCTTCAGCAAAACAATTTCTAATGATATCACAAAATATGATTATGCACTGAAGGAATTTCAACGTCAGGAAAAACAGGCTCTTTCTGTATATTCTCTACCAGAAGGAACTTCGAAAGAAGATGCGCTTTACGAAATAAAAAGTAGAGGAATGTTTTATTGGGAAGAAAATATTAAGCTTGTAGACAATATGCAAAAACTTGATTTGCCCGATGAAATCAAAGCCCAAAATAGAATTATTAAAGAATATTGTGAATTGCGACTCGCAAGCTATAAACTAATGTACAAAGCAGTTGCTGAAGATACACAGAAGTACAAAAGCCAGATTGAAGATTATAATCTAAAAATCGAGAATAAATTGAACCAATTAAAAGAAGCCTCAGCCAATCCAGAATAAACTTTTAAAATGACCGACCTAGCTTACCTCTCCTATCTTGAAGATTTTTTGACTGAAAGCCGTAAAGAACGTTTCAAAGCCGTTCTGGCTAACAGAACGAACCATTTTACCATAGCCATGGAAGATGTTTACCAATTACACAATACGAGTGCTGTTATGAGGAGCTGTGAAGTATTTGGAATTCAACAGCTTAATGTTGTAGAACAAAAATTTGGCAAACGAATTGATTCTGAAATTGCTATGGGAGCCCAAAAATGGGTTGATGTCAACCGTTTTGCAACCAATCAGGATTGTATTAATGCGCTGAAAACTAAAGGCTATCAAATCATAGCAACCACACCACACAATGATTCCTGTATGCTCAGTGATTTTGATATTACGAAACGCTCGGCAATCTTTTTTGGCACTGAAAAAGAAGGCTTATCTGAAGATGTAATCCAACAGGCGGATGGTTTTATCAAAATTCCTATGGTAGGTTTTACAGAAAGCCTTAACATTTCTGTTTCTGCTGCCATAATTATTCAGGATATAACAACACGATTACGACAATCTGAATTGGATTGGAAACTTTCTGAAGAAGAAATACTGGAAAAAAGATTGTCCTGGGCACGCAACTCCATCAAAGATATCAAAAGAATTGAAGCCCGGTATTATTCAGAAAATAATTAATCGTGAATGTATTTCTGGTGGTCTTTTGACAATACTTTATATTGCTCATAGCAATCACTGATGGCATCCATTATCTGAAGGTCATTTGCTGTTTTGATAAAGTCTTCTGAATAACTGCATCTTGTGAGGATATCGGCAATTTCCTTTTTGTCAACACCTAACAAAACCCCAAGAGTTTCCCTGTCGAATTTGGTTTCCAATAAGTGCCGTACCGTATCATCCTTTTTCATTTTTTTGAGCTTCTTGAGCTCGTTGGATTTATTGCCAAAAAAATTATACAACATATCGGCAGGGTTAAAAATAGAACCTAAAACTCTGGTAAATGCACTTGGCGATGAACTTCCGGTCTCATATCCTTGCGGCAATCCGGAAATACTGTAACGGTAATTTTCTTTTTCAGGGATAAGCTTCGAGTCGATTTCAAGATATCCTGTCAAATCGTATTTCTTGATGATAACTTCTTCCAAAGCTATCGCTTTTTCCGTTAATTGGAGTTTTGCTGTACCATTTTTAATCCAGTCATTGGTAACCCTAACTTTTAAGGACTGATAACCTAGTAAGGAAATATGAAGCGTATCACTAACGCTTACCTCAAGCTCAAAATACCCTTTTGCATCGGTTACAACTCCTTTTACTTTATTGATGTTGATTACATTGGCATTTTGAATAGGCAGCAATGTATTGTCATTAATTATGATACCACTGACTTTTTGTGCAGGAGGATTATTTTGTGCAACAGCAGCAAACGAAAAAAGTAATAAAAAGTAAAGGATTAAATATCTCATGGCCAATTTTGATGGTTTAAAAGTATGAAACTCTTTTAAGATATTTTACTGTTTACGCTTATAATTAGAACAAAATTAACAAAATGTCCAAAACACCTTGAAAAAAGGAAGTTTTACCTCAATTTTAAGAGAAATATAATTGGAATTATTAAAAAAACTCCGTCTTCACAAAGCGGAAAACGGAGTTAAAATTTATCTGAAAACAAAAGCCTTAAAAGGATTAGCTTCTTCTTGGCTTTCTGTTTTTTGCAGCTTCAAAAGAACGTCCTGCCGGTCTTTCATCAGAACGTCTTGGAGCTCTTTCTTCTCTTTGGAATGATCCCGGTTCTCTTCTCGAAGAACTTCTTTCACTTCGGAAACCTCCTTCTCTTCTTGGCCTGTCAGAACGTTCTCCTCTTGAAGAATCATTTCGGTCGCCTCTGAAGCCTCCTTCTTTTCTTGAACCAAAACCTCTGTCACTTCTTCCTCCGCTTCTTCCATTGTGATCACGTCTGGAACTGTTGCTTCCGCCATCATTTTTAGAGATTTCTACATTGATGCGGCGTCCATGCAGTTCATATCCATTAAGGGTAGCCATTACTTTTTCTGTGTGTTCTCCATCCGTATTAAAGAATGAAAATCCTTCTTTTACATCAACCTTAAACACATCATCACGTCCTAAATCAAGCGTTTCTTTTAGGAAGTCTTTTAATTGCATCCAATCAAAATCATCTCTTGCTCCGATATTGATAAAGTAACGAACAGGATCCCCTGCTCTGATTTCCCGTGGCTCAGATGAACTTCTTTCTGATTTTTCACCTGATAAATCGCGTTTCTTTTTATAGTAAGAAATGAATCTGTTGAATTCTACAGAAACCATTTTCTTAATTAATTCTTCTTTTGATAATCCATCAAGCACTTCATTAATCGCCGGAAGATAATTATCAATTTCATGGTCTACTTCAGTATCCTTAATTTTATTGGCTAAGTGCAATAATTGGATTTCACAGATTTCGATACCACTTGGAATGCTTTTTTCTTCAAACTTCTGCTTGATGATTCTCTCGATAGACGAAATCTTACGAAGCTCACTTTTAGTGATGATTACAATTGAAATTCCCAGTTTTCCAGCCCTTCCTGTTCTTCCGGAACGGTGATTGTAAGTTTCAATTTCGTCCGGTAACTGGTAGTTTACTACGTGAGTTACATTGTCAACATCAATTCCACGTGCGGCCACATCAGTTGCTACAAGCATCTGAACCTGACGTCCACGGAAAGCTTTCATTACGCTATCACGTTGCGCCTGAGATAAATCACCGTGCAAAGCTGCCGCATTGTATCCATCTTCAATTAGCTTTTCAGCAACCGCCTGTGTATCTCTTTTGGTTCTGCAAAAAACCACTGAGAAAATATCCGGATTAGCATCAGCCAATCTTTTCAAAGCCTCATAACGGTCACGGGCATTTACTACATAAAATTCGTGTGACACTGTCGCCGAACCTGAGTTTTTGTGTCCAACAGTAATCTCTGCCGGTTCAGCCATAAATTTCTTAGCGATTCGCGCTACTTCAGCAGGCATTGTTGCTGAGAATAACCAAGTGCTCTTATCATCAGGAGTATCAGACAATATCGAAACGATATCATCATAGAATCCCATATTCAACATCTCATCAGCCTCATCAAGTATACAATAGTTGATGTTTTTGATGTTTACCAGTCCACGGTTGATCATGTCCTGCATTCTTCCCGGAGTTGCAACGATAATCTGTGCTCCTCTCTTTACCTCTCGGGCTTGTTCCGTAATGCTTGCTCCACCATAAACTGCGACTGTATGTAAACCCTTTACATATTTTGAGTATTGTTTAATTTCGTTGGTGATTTGCAGGCAAAGCTCACGGGTTGGCGATAAAATAAGCGCCTGTGTGCTTCTGTCTTCAGCATCGATTTTTTGGATCAGCGGAAAGCCAAAAGCTGCCGTTTTCCCTGTACCTGTTTGTGCTAAAGCTACTAAATCTGTGTTTTGTTCCAATAAAACCGGAATAGCCTTTTCCTGCACCTCTGACGGATTCTCAAATCCTAGATCCTTGATCGCCAGCAGTAGCGACTCATTCAGACCTAATTGTTCAAATTTATTCATATATTATTTTAAAATTGGGTGCAAAGGTAGTCTTTAAATACCATAAAAGCTAATTTGCTTCCAATTGAAAGACAATAAGTTAGAAATTTAACAAAGCGTTAATATAAGTCAGAGGGTTACTAAGCAGCAAACAGGACGGATTTTTATCAAAATCAGGAGCGGAACAACAGGCTGCTTTTCACCACGGCTCCCGCTGTCCGCGCTACACGGTAGCTGGCTCCCATCGGGGCTATCGGGACGTCTTTTTAACTTTACTGCTTCGCCAAAAGGAACTCAACCAACTGTTTCACTGCCAGTCCTCTATGGCTTATGCCGGACTTTTCCTCTATGGTCAGCTGAGCAAAGGTTTTATCATAACCCTCGGCTACAAAAACAGGGTCATAGCCAAAACCGTTTGTTCCTATTTTTTCCGAAATGATTGTACCTTTTACAATACCTGTAAATAAGGATTGTCCGCCATTGAGATTTAAAGCAATAACCGTTTTAAACTGGGCCGACCGATTGGTTTTATCTTTTAAATTCAGCAGAAGCTTGTCCATATTATCATTGGCATCCTTATGTTCACCGGCATACCGGGCAGAATAAACTCCGGGTTCGCCATTCAAAGCTTCGACTTCCAAACCTGTATCATCTGCAAAACAGTCATAACCGTATTTTTCAGTTATATAATTGGCTTTCAAAACAGCATTCCCTTCTATGGTATCGGCAGTTTCGGGAATCTCTTCATAACAGCCTATTTCTTCCAGGCTCAAAACTTTTATAGCATCCGGTAGCAGAAGCTGGATTTCCCTGATTTTATTTTTATTATTCGAAGCGAAAACTAATTGCATAAAATTTTAATCTATTTGAAACGACTAAGATATTTGATTTAACCATAACACACAAGCCAAATAGCATAATGCGATTATTACGGCAGATTGTGAAATATCCAGCAAAAACAATCCTATTTAAAACCTGAAAGACAATACTTACTTATAAATGATTGTATTAAATATTTGTAATTTTAATACTATAATAAATGTTAAATAATGTATTTTATCGATAATATAAATCTTTTTATCGATAAATATAATTAGCATTACTACAGCAACCATTTTAATCGAATAGTTAATTCAAAATTAACCAATACCACATTCGCATTATGAGAAAAAAAACTGCGTTCATCCGTTACTGCTTTTTAGCCTTTTGCTTTTTTTTAGCCACAAATGTCAAAGCACAATTTGTAATAAACAAGCAAAATTCGAACGAAAAAATATCCATACATACCAAAGCAGAATCTGTAGATGTTGGGCAGGCTAACGTAAATTTTGAACAAATCAGGAATAGCAAGCAGTTTCATTTTAAACCAATGGAAAAGGCCAATCAGGATTTTGGCTTTACCAACAGCAACTTCTGGTTCAGATTTTCAATAAAAAACCAAACTAATTCTGAATTAAACTACTTTTTTGAAACTGCAAGACCGATTACCGATGCTGCTGATTTATACATCATAAAACAAGATAAATCCGTTACAAAATATGTCAGCGGTGATGCCATACCTTTCGCTAAAAGGAGTTTTAAGTTACGAAAGACTACATTTAAAATTCATTTGGCCCCCAATGAACTGCAACAATTTTACCTGCACATAAAAAGTGATGGTGAGCAGTTATCCATGCCGATGGAACTGCATTCAGCTGAGAACATGCTCGAAGAAAGTTCGTTTGAACAATTCATATTTGGATTCTTTTATGGTATTCTTATAATAGCCGCTATCTTGTACATGTTCTTTTTCTTTGCCATGCGCGACAAGACTTTCTTTTTTTACAGCATGTATGTTCTTTTTATTGGGTTGCTCCAATTTTCGATTGATGGGTATTTTTACAAATTTGTCACGCCGCAGTCCGGTTGGTTTTCGCTCCATTCCGTAATTATTTTTGCCTGTTTTGCTAATTTTTTCCTAGGCAGATACGCTCAGGTATATCTTAAAATAAAACTATTTAACAAGTTTATAAATAATGCTTTTTATGTAGTATTTGTTTTAGACGGTTTACTTTTTACAGCACTATTTGTTATCCCTAAAGCACTGCAGTATTCTTATCCTATTGCCAATGCTTTAGGACTCATTTTATTGTTGCTTATAATATCAGCACAAGCTATTATATATGTCCGAACAAAAAAAATCGATCGTTTTTTTGCTACAGGTATCTTTTTCCTGATATCGGGGTTTGTGGTTTTTATAATGAAGAATTTCAGTGTGCTTCCCACTACATTCCTTACCGAAAACGGTTCAAAATTAGGAACAGGAATGGAGGTAATCTTCCTCTCCCTTTCTATGGCGAACCTTATCCGGGCATTAAAAAATGAACGTGAGGAACTCCAAACGATTGCACTGCAAAAATCAGAGGAAATGAATGAGCTGAAATCCTATTTTCTATCAAATATAAGTCATGAGC
>CAMFLD010000126.1 GCA_945957245.1 uncultured Flavobacterium sp.
CGATTTTTTCATTTCTGATGACTGCAAGTTCTTTATCTGATTTTCCAGTAATCAATCCATCCTGAATAAATAACTGACCTTCATATGAAGTATCCATTGTGGAAAGAAGATACAATAAAGTCGACTTTCCGCAACCCGATTTCCCTTCTATCGAAACAAACTCTCCATGATTAATAGTCATGTCAATCTGTTTCAACACCTGAAACTTTACAGGGTCGTAGAAATATTTAGACAGGTTTTTTGTTTCTAAAACGGGTTTATTCATCATTATTTTCCTCTTATAATTTCCACCGGATCTACTCTGCTCGCTTTAAGCGCAGGAAAAAGTCCGGCAATAGCTGTCGTTATTAAAGCAAACGATATCCCAATAACATAAAACAACGGATTGTAATTTACCGGGTAAGTCTTGACCGTAGGTAACGATGCTGTATTAAATGGCAGCACATCAATGATTGAGGAGAATATATAGCCGAAAATCAACCCAAAAACACCTCCTGCAATACCAATAATCAACGATAATGAAATAAAAATCCATTTCACATCACTGCCCGAAAAACCAGTGGCTTTCAAAATAGCTATACTATCCATTTTTTCAAAAATCATCATATTCAGGATGTTGTAAATTCCAAAACCGGCAACAATAAGCAAGACAATACCAACAGCATAGGAAATAATACTTCTGATGGTGCTTCCGGTTTCGAATTGCGAGTTCGTAGTTTGATAATCAATAGTGTCAACGTCGAATTTGGATTTAAATTCTTTAGCTAAAGCCGGTGCAGTGGTAATGTCATACAGTTTCACCTGAATGTCGGTTATATAACTGGTAGGTTCTCCCAAAAGTTTTTGGGCTGTAGCCAATGAAGTATAGCTGGTTTTATCATCTATATCAGCAATTCCAATCTGCAAAATACCAACAATTTTTAGGGAAGCCAGATTGCCTTTAGCCGAAGTAACTTTGATAATATCACCCGTAGTCAGGAGCATTTTATCGGCCAGTCCTTTCCCGATAATAATACTGTTATTTCTTTTTAAATCAGCTACTTTACCTTCAACCATATAATCACTTAGTTGAAATAACTTATCTTCGGCGACTACATCAATTCCGTTAATCACCCCTGAAATTTCAATAGTTCCTGAATTGAAAAAAACAGGCTCCGTAATTTTGGGAGCCACATCAATAACCCTTTCATCCTGTTTAAGGTTTTTAATGATAGCCTGACTGTTGTAAATGGCTTTTCCCCTATCTTTTGGTTTTATCGAACTGATGAAATTGGTAGTATTTTTATATTTTGAAGCTATGGCTACAGGCTGTTCTTCAGAAGGTTTTATTTCATTGTAAAGACGAACATGAGGTGTCCTGTTAAGCATCAGTCCGTCCAACAGGTCGTTCATTCCGTTCATAAAGCTAACTAAGGTAATAAACATTGCTATACCAAAAGTAACACCCACAGCAGCAACCACGGTTTGTTTCAATCGTGCTCTGAGTAAATGAACTGCAATATTTATAATGAGCCTAAAATTCATTATTTGGGCTTATATATAGTTTCTCCTGCTTTCAAACCTTCCAGAATTTCTGCATTTTGATAGTCGCTCAACCCGATTTTTACTTTTCGTTTTTCATTTTTATTTACCAAAACATATTCTCCGTCAACCAGATAACTTTTCGGAATGGTAAGCGCTCCTTTTTTCGTTTGAATAATAATATTCGCTTCGGCGGTAAGATTCGGATAGAGTTGTTTTGGAATTTTGACAAAATGAGCTTCAATTTTAAACGTTCTCGAACGCTCGTCCATTATTGGATAAATTTTATCCACAGTAGCCTCAAACACCTGGCCTTTATAGCTGTCCATCGTCACTTCAATAGTCTGACCGAGTTTCACCCGAACCATGTCGTTTTCATCTACATTCAACTCAAGCAGATAAGCATTCTTTTTTCCAATGACAGCCAATGGAGTCTGCGGAGTAACCATAGCGCCTTCTTTTACAAAAACATCAAATAACTCGCCTTGAAAAGCACTTTTAACCGTGAAATCGCTCTGGGATTTTTGTGCAATTCTCAGATTGACCTTACTCCTGCTCTGTTCATTTTTGAGCTGAGCCCTGAGTTGGGAAAGCTCTTTTAAAGCAGCTTCATAATTGGATTTTGAGTTTTTATAGGCCAATTCAACTTTCTCATATTCTACTTCCGAAATGATGTTGTATTGTTTGATGTTTTTATTGCGATTGTAAACCGATTGATCCAGCGCCAGCTTATCTTTGGCCATCTGCACTTTAGTTTCCATTTCGGCTATTTTATCCTGAGTATATCGGTTGTTTTCCTGACTCAACTGATACGCCAGATTAGCATTCTCTGTATTAAGACTGGCTTTTTCGCTTTCTATTTCAAACAAAGGCTGGCCTTTCGTAATGGATTGACCCGCTGTAACGTCAATTTGCTGAAGGCTTCCGTTAACGGTAGCATAAACCGTATATTGATTTTCTGATTTGACGATACCCGAAGCATAAACACTTTCGGTAACAGTTCCTTTTTGGATTTGATATTCGCCATTGTCTTTTTTAGAGCAGGAAATAAAAAGAAGGGCTGAGAAGAAAAGAAGGTTTTTCATTTGTTTCATAAAACGGCAACCGATTGAATTTACACTTCAAATTTACGATAATTTAAATGTTAAAAATTGATATCCGTCATAAAAAAATCCTTCCGAAGAAGGATTTATGATTAACCGTGCACTGTCTCTTTTTTACCGTACTTTCCAATGATTTCTGCTTCAAAAGCGAGCCATTCCCGCCAACGCTTTTCTACATCAATTCCCTGCCCATATTTTCGGGCATAAGTGATGAAAGTGGTATAATGTCCGGCTTCACTTTCCATAAGTTCTCTATAGAATTTAGACAATTCCTCATCCTTGATGTTTTCAGAAAGCACTTTAAATCGTTCGCAACTGCGGGCTTCAATCATGGCTGAGAAAAGCAAACGCTCTACCAATCTCGAAACCCTGCTTCCGGTATTGCTGCGTTTCATATATTGTGCCAACTCATTAACATATTCATCTTTGCGTTCACGACCCAGTTTCAGTCCACGTTTTTTGATGATTTCATGTACCATTTCAAAATGGTCAATTTCCTCTTTGGCTAATGCCAGCATATCGGTTACCAAATCTTCATGCTCAGAATTGTTAGTGATAATGGTTATGGCATTAGTAGCCGCTTTTTGCTCACACCAGGCGTGGTCGGTCAGTATTTCTTCAATATTTTTCTCAACAATATTTACCCATCTTGGGTCGGTTGGTAATTCTAATCTTAAAACTCCCATAAAACTTTTAATTTGTTGTCAAAAATACGTTTTTACAATTAATCTTTGACACGATTTTTTTCACTTTCAGCTCCTGAAGCATCATGATTTTTAGATTGGAATGATTTACCAAAACTATATGTAAAAGTAAGTGCCGCAAATCTTGAGTCAGGTCTGTTAACCCAGCGGGCATCGGTCAATTGCAGATTATTGATTTGCCCATGAACAATACTGCCATAAAAAGCATCATTAACCGAGAACTTAAGGCTTCCCTTTCCATTAAGGATTTTGGTTTTAACGCCCAAATTAACTACGCCTCTGGCGCCTAAAACAAATTGAGTCGAAATAATTTTAGTCTGATAATTTCCTCCTATTTCCCCAGACCAGTTTTTAGAAAAAATAAAGGTATTGTTATAAGATGAAGACCAGAAAGTACCTGAGGTATTTAAATCTTCGGTATATAGCCTGCTTTTGAATTCCGAGTAGGTAACTTCAGAATATAAATTGGCTTTCCACCATTTGAAAATCGGAATATCGGCGGTGAAATTGATGCTGTAAAACTTGCTTTTCCCAATATTTCCCGGACGGCTGTAATAAATTCCCTGATTGATTTCGATAGTTTCCCCAATATCATCTTTAAGATCACTATAACTCAATGTGGTTGAAAAATATTCTTTGTAATGATATGACAATTCATAGCTATGAGTAAAGGAAGGATTCAAATAGGGATTTCCCGAATAAAAAGTAAACTTATCCAAAGGACTCACAAACGGATTCAAATCCTGAAAATAAGGTCGATTAATTCGTTTTCCGTAAGACACTGAAATTAGATTATTTCCAATAGAATCCAATTTATACTGCACATAAACCGTCGGAAACAGATTAGTGTAACTTCTTTTGAATTGGGAAGCCGGTTTTTCGATATTTCCTAATTGATTTCCTTTGGAATAGGTATTTTCCAAACGCAGTCCGGTTTGGAATGTAAACCGCTTGTAACTGGTATTGAAATTCACATAACCTGCATTTATGATTTCGTTATATTTAAAATGATTGCTCATATCGTAATTCGGAACCGGGACGTTATTGACAACATTACGATAATCTGCGCTATTATCGGTATTGGAAATGCTGATTTTGTAGCCTGCTTCTATTACACCATCATTTTTTAAAGGATGTGAATAGTCGGATTTAAAAGAATAAATATCAATTTTTGAAGGCAAATCACCCAACAATTCATCTTGGTTGCTGATAGAGTTATCAGGTTGAAAAACCGTATTGTTAAACGTTTGATTCGTTTCAGTAGAATATCTTAAATAATCAAAATCTACAGTGAATTTTGTTCCAATGCTATCAATATCATAGCGGTAATTCAGGTTAATTCCACCATTCCTGAACTTTTCCTTTTCCCTGTTTTTTGCTACAATAGTCGAATCAAGTACTGATGATGCATCAGACAGGATACTGCTCACATCGCTTTTCTGTTTCCCCGATTTGAAAATCCCGGTCAGCCCTACTCCTATGGTTGATTTTTTAGAAATGTAATAATCCAGACCAAGAGATGCATTAGTGGTTTGTGACCTTCTTCCAATAAGGCTATATTGGTCGAATAAACTTTTTGTGGTCAAATCCGGATTTTTAAATCTTCTGAAAATATATAAATCGGTAAAAGAATCCTGATAGGCATGTCCAATGTTTCCAAATATCCGAATGTTATCGTTAAGGTAATTCAAATTCACTCCTTCTCTGCTTCTGGGTCTCTTTCCCTGTGAAACCCTTGAAGTAAAACTTCCATTAAACCCTTTAGCCTTAGCCTTTTTGGTAATAATATTAATAACTCCTGCCCCGCCTGCCGCATCATATTTTGCCGGAGGATTGGTCATTAATTCTATTTGGTTTAAGGTGCTGGCCGGTAATGACTTAAGATACGATTCTAAATCAGCTCCCGATAAATAGGTAGGCTTGCCATCAATAAAAACGGAAACACCTGTCTTGCCTTTGAAAGTGATGGTTCCGTTATCATCAACAATAATTCCGGGTGCTTTTTCCAAAACTTCCATCGCATCACCTCCGGAAGCCGAAATCAGTGCATCAACATTTAAAATCGTTTTGTCTATTTTATTTTCAACAAAAGCTTTCTTCTTTTGAATAACTACTTCATTAAGGGCATTAGCCTCATTTTTAGTTAAGGTAATTGGCAACACAACTAATTGTTTTTCAGTAGAAATTACAATCGTTTGACTTTGAAATGGTTTGTATTTTTCATCTTCAATGACAACCAGGTAATTATCATTGGTTAGCTTGGTAAATTCGAAACTGCCATCGGGTTCTGAAATTTGGGTTTTGACAAGAGTATTGTCTTTAGCCTGTAAAAGTGTAATAAGGACAGCATCGGCAGAAGATTGGTCGGAAAGCACTGTCTTCCCTTTTATGACTCCGTTCTGAGCCATACAAACGTTGTATATCAGGCATAATATGCCCAATAACAATTGATTTTTGATTTTCATGATTGATTTGATTGATGATTTAATTGGCTAAAAATAGCATAATAATTTTATATCTGCATAAAATTTTTCTGATAACATAAAAAGCCTGTTGTAATAACAGGCTTTTCATAATTATATTTAAAATTTGATTAATAAACGAATATGGCTCTTTCGCTCATCATATCGTTTACTTCGTTTGCAATTTCTTCAAGCAGTGCATCATTAGTATGGTTTGATAATACTCTGTCGATTAAATCTACAATGGTTTCCATATCGCTTTCTACCATTCCGCGTGTGGTGATAGCCGGAGTTCCTACACGGATTCCTGAGGTTACAAATGGTGATTTATCGTCAAATGGAACCATATTTTTGTTCACTGTTATTTCAGCTTTACCCAACGCTGTTTCCGCCTCTTTTCCTGAAATCCCTTTGTTGCGTAAATCAATCAGCATCATGTGGTTGTCTGTCCCTCCTGAGATTATATTGTAACCTCTTTTAACGAAAGCTGCTGCCATGGCTTTAGCATTTTTCTGCACCTGCATAGCATAAGTGAAAAATTCATCTGATAATGCTTCTCCAAAGGCTACTGCTTTAGCTGCAATAATATGTTCCAATGGTCCTCCCTGATTGCCCGGGAAAACAGCCATGTCTAAAACATGCGACATCATACGGATATCGCCTTTCGGTGTAGTCAATCCCCATGGATTTGGGAAATCTTTACCCATCATGATGATTCCGCCTCTTGGACCGCGCAAGGTTTTATGAGTTGTAGTCGTAACAATATGGCAATGCGGAATTGGGTCACTCATCAATCCTTTAGCAATTAGTCCGGCCGGATGTGAAATATCGGCTAATAATAAAGCACCTACACTGTCTGCAATTTCACGGAAACGCTTAAAATCCATATCACGGGAATAAGCCGAAGCTCCTGCAATAATCATTTTAGGCATTTCTCTTTTAGCAATTTCTTCAATTTTATCGTAATTCAGCACACCAGTTTCCTGTTCGACACCGTAAAAAACAGGCTGATATAATTTCCCTGAAAAGTTCACTGGCGAACCATGTGTTAAATGGCCTCCATGAGATAAGTCAAAACCAAGGATTTTGTCTCCCGGTTTCAGGCAGGCAGCATAAACTGCTGTATTAGCCTGGGAACCTGAATGAGGCTGAACATTAACATATTCGGCACCAAAAAGTTCTTTAGCTCTGTCGATAGCAATTTGTTCAATAACATCTACTACCTCACAACCGCCATAATATCTTTTGCCGGGATAACCTTCAGCATATTTGTTTGTCAGCACCGAACCGGCTGCTTCCATTACCTGGTCGCTCACAAAGTTCTCTGATGCAATAAGTTCAATTCCGTGAATCTGTCTGTCCTGTTCGTCAAGGATAAGGTCAAAAATTAGTTTGTCGCGTTGCATTTGAAATTATTTCGATTAATTGCGCTCAAAATTACGAAAATGGTTTGGTAAAACGATAGGAAATAATATATTTGATTACTTAAAATTTTCAACAATTTAAACTTCACAACATGCCTTTAAATACAAACAATCCTAAGCGAAAATCCTGGCTTAATGTCCCCAAAGACAGCGACTTTCCTATTCAGAATATCCCATTTGGAGTTTTCCCTGTCTCTTATACACATCTCCGAGCCCACGAGACCGAGGCTGATCGCGT
>CAMFLD010000127.1 GCA_945957245.1 uncultured Flavobacterium sp.
TCTTCATCAGCAAAAGTTTCATATATCTGATAAGCAATCCGTTTCGTTTTATGCTCAATTTGCTGATGGTTTAGAATTATATTCTGGTTCATTTTGAATGTTTTTCCAAAGATAAAAAACAGATTTGGTAAGAAGTCAATTCCAAAAGATTTATTTTAATAAAATAAGCACTTTTTGCGATTAAACCTTTAATAAGTTATATAGGAATAATATTAGTTTAAATTGGTGAGACATCCGATGTTTTTAACATTTTGACGATTTTTGCAACAATCTTCAATTTGGACGATTTTTTTTTTTAACATTTGATATAAATTTAGTTTATTTGTCAGCTTTTCAATTTGAATTAATTGATTTATAAACAACTGTTTAAGCATTCTGTCAACCCCAATACAAAAGCAATAAGCAAACGAATGGATAACAACTTTGCCCTAAAAAGAAATCCGTCGCCTAAAAAATCTGCCCGTATTTTGCTGGCAGCGCTTTTTTTTGTGTTATTCGGTCAAATTGTAAATGCTCAGGTTAGTACATACAGTTTTAGTGAATCTACTACAACTTACAACGCTTTACCAGCTCCATCAACCGCTTATTCAGCACCTTGGGATGATCATGTTTCAGGTTCCTGCTTTTTGGCATCTATAGGATTCAATTTTGTTTATGATGGTGTTAACCAAACACAATGTTATATCAGTCCAAATGGTTATATCGCTTTTGGTACTGTTCAACCGGCTCCAACAAACTATTTACCTCTCAGTGCGGCAACTTCTTTTACGTCTGGGGGAACTGTAAGTGCGCTTGGTGTAGATTTAATTTCGGCCTCTTCAGCCTCAACGGATAATATTGTTTATCAAACGATTGGTTCTGCTCCGAATAGAAGTTTTGTAATACAATGGAGCAATGCGAGAAGAAAAGTTGCAACAGGAAATTTCAATTTCCAGATTATACTCAATGAAACAACCAATCAGATTAACATCGTTTATGGAGCTTGCTCAACCGCTGATGCTACTGTATATAATGTACAGGTAGGTATTCGTGGCGTTACCAATGATTTTCTTCAGGGAGATGTAAATAACCGTCTGCAAAATGGAGCTAACACCAACTTCCCGTGGTCAGGTAGAACTATAAGCGGAACGGCAAATTCAAGTACGGTAAGAACCAGTATAAATGAGTATCCGAACAATGGGCTTATGTACACTTACACGCCTTCCACTGCATGTACTATACCAAGCGCAAGTCCTACAGGACTAGCTATAGGTGCAACAAGTGTAACTTCGACAAGTTTTGTTGGAAATAGTTTTACAGCTGCTTCTCCAGCTCCGACAAATTATTTGGTTTTGAGAAGCACAGTAAATTCGGCTCCAAATAACATCAATGTTCCTAATAGAACTTTTTGGGCTGTAAATGATATTATTTCAGGAACTTATACAGTGATAAGCAATACCAGTGCTACTTCATTTACAGAGTCTGGATTAACACCTAACACTACTTACTATTACTGGGTTATTCCTTATAATGCTAATTGTCAGGGAGCTCCATATTACAGAATGAGCAGCATACTTTCAGCATCAAAAGCTACTTGTGCAATAGCGCCAACCGGAGTGGCAACATCCAACATAGATGGGAATTCTTTTTTAGCATCTTGGAGTGCTGTATCGGGTGTATCAGATTATCAGATTGATGTATCTACAAGCAGCACTTTCGCAACATTTTTACCGGGTTATAACGGATTTTTAACAGGCGGCTCTACAAGTATAACGGTTTCGGGTCTGACTCCTTTAACGACTTATTATTATAGAGTTCGTGCGCTGGGAACTAATTGCGGACTTAACAGTTCAACAATGACTGTTACAACTTTATGTGGAGCGTTTCCGGTACCTTATTACCAAAACTTTGATACCACCACCGTGGCAACTTTACCTAGTTGTTTTACTTTGGCAGATGCTAATACTGATGGTCAAACTTGGCAGGTTCAGAATACTTTAGCAGCATCAACTCCCAATGCTTATCATCTTAATACTAATACTGCTACTGCTTCCGACGATTGGTTTTTCCTTCCGGGAATCAGTATGACGGCAGGTGTTACCTATAGATTAAAATTTAAATACAATACCACTGATACAGGTTCATTTGTAGAAAACCTAAGGGTCAGAATGGGAATAAGTCCTACTATTGCTAACATGACCATCACTTTGGTGAATCTTTCCAATTTTGTTAATACGGTTTACCAGACAGCTACAGTAGATTTTACCCCACTTACGACTGATGCATACTACATCGGTTTTCAGGGATTTAGTTTCGCAAATCAAAGTAAAATATTAATTGATGATATTAGTGTGATTGTATCACCAACTTGTTTTGAGCCAACTAATCTTTTAATTACTTCAGTAGGGGTAACAACGGCTACACTTTCCTGGACAGCCAGTGTTCCGGCACCTGCAAGTGGGTATCAGTATTATGTAAGTACTTCAAACGCACAACCTTCAAATTCTGTAACACCGACAGGTTCTGTAGCAGCAGGAGTTACAACGGTAAATATTACCGGACTTACGGCTGCTACGTTATATTATGTTTGGGTAAGAGGATATTGTGGAGGTACAGATTCAAGCGAATGGAGTACTATTGCAACTTTTAGTACGGATTGTGCGGCTGCAGCGGCATTAGCAGTAGTCAATGGAACTTTGTGTGGTGGTGGTTCGGCAACTTTGCAGGCAACAGCACCTTCAGGTTCTATTATTGAATGGTATTCAGATGCAGCGGGAACCAATTTGGTTGGTACTGGGACAACTTTTACTACCCCGGCACTTTTTTCAACAACTACCTATTATGCTCGTTCAAAAGCCAGTGGAGGTCTTGTAAATGTGGGACCTTTTTCCCCAATATCACAAGGCGGCTCATTGGGAGTGCAAAGTAATCCTTCTTATTTGAGTTTTACAGTGAACATTAACACTACTTTCCAGTCTCTAGACATTTATCCAATGGCTTCCGGACAAAGTGGTGTAATATCAATTCGAAATGCAGCAAATTCCACACTTGCATTATTTAATTATACAACAAATGTTGCCGGAGGAAGCACGCCACAGACAATTCCAATAGCATTTAATATGACTCCGGGCAATTATTATGTTTATTTCGAAGTTATTCCAGCTTCAGGTTTAGTAGTTAATGTTAATAATGCGACTTATCCATACAATTCTTCTATTGCCAACTTAACAGGTAATGATTACGATAATTCATTTTATCTTTATGCTTACAACTGGAAATTTTCCAATATTTGCCGCTCTTTACTTACTCCGGTTACAGCCAACATAACTGCGGCACCACCAATTTCATTTAGTTCAACATCAACAACTTTGTGTGCCGGGGAGACTTCACCTTTGGTAACTGTTACAGGTTCGGGTGCTTATAATAATTTTACATGGTCTACAACTACAGGACTAAGCGGTTCATTAGCTGCAGGATTTACTTTTACTCCAACTACAACAACTACTTATTCCCTGACTGCTACACAAACATCAGGAGGTATGTGTGCGCAATTGATTTCTTATACTGTAAATGTTAATCCAGAGCCGCCTGCTATTACTGCAACTCCTGCTACAGCAACTATTTGCCAAGGTGTAATACAACCGTTGACGGCCAGCCTGGCTGCTGCTGCTCCGGTTACTATTTTTAGTGAAAACTTTAATGGAGCTACAAATAACTGGACTACAATCAATAATTCAATAGGGGGACTTTCTTCTGAAGCTGCCTGGACTTTACGAAACAGTCCATACTCACCTCCGGGTGTAGTTTGGCCGGGAGCAATCAGCAGTAACGATTCATCTCAATTTTACTTCACTGATTCTTATGCACAAGGAGGTCCTACGACTAATCAAACAGTTACTTATCTGGTTTCACCCAGTATAAATTTAGCCGGATATACGTCAGCAACTATGACTTTCTGGCAATATTTGAGGTATATTGGAGGTAACAGAGCTCGTGTTCAATCTTCTATTGATAATGGAGTTACCTGGGTTACCCAACTTACACAGATTGCTTCTCAGGGAGCACCGGGGTCATTCGTCCAAACTACAGTAAACCTTAGCTCATTGCTGGGAAATCCAAATGTATTATTACGTTTTTACTATGATGCAACTTATGATTATGGATGGGCAGTAGACAATGTTAAAATTACCGGAACCTTAGCGCTTGAGGTAAGTTGGTCACCTGCTACAGAATTATACTTTGATTCGCTTGCAAGCAATCCTTATATAGCCGGTACACCGACAGCTACTGTATATGCTAAACCAAGTGTTACCAGAACTTACACAGGAACAGCTTTAGGTTCCAATGGATGTTCAACAAGTAACATATCGGTTATAACAGTTGTGCCAAATGCTAATCCCGGAACTTTATCTGCCAGTCAGAATATTTGTAGTGGTTTTGGGGCTAGTAATTTAGTTTTAAGTGGTTATTCCGGTACTATCATTAGATGGGAATATGCAAATGATGCCGCTTTTTCATCCGGACTTACCACAATTGCTAATACGACCAATACGTTAACATCAGCGGCGATTGGAACATTTACAGGCAGCCGCTATTATAGAGTTGTACTTCAAAATGGTTCCTGTCCTATTGCTTATTCAGGGAATGTGGTGATAAGTTTTTATTCTACAACCTGGAATGGCAGTACATGGAGCAATGGAGTTCCAACTTCAAGTTTAAAAGCAGTTTTTAATGGAAACTACAGTTCAACGGGAGATCTTCAGGCTTGTTCGGTAGAAGTGCTTTCAGGTGCAGTAGTTTTCAATACAGGACATACCTTAACAGTTCAGAATGATGTTAAAGTTACAGGAGGATCACTTACATTTAATGATCAGTCAAGTTTACTTCAGGTTAATTATTTGGATAATAATGGTGTTCCTTTCAGTAATACAGGAAACATAACCTACAATCGAACTACAACACCAATGTTTAAGTTTGATTATACGTATTGGTCAACCCCAGTTAGTCCCCAAAACCTGTTGGCTGTTTCTCCTTCAACACCAGTTGGATTTTTCTATTTGTACAATCCTTCTATTAATAATTGGCAGTATACTAATCCATCCACTACTACGATGATACCGGGTAAAGGATATATTTGTAGAGCACCTTATGGATATCCCGTGGCAGCACCATCAACTCCTCAGGCATATACAGCCAGTTTCATTGGAGTTCCTAATAATGGAATAATTACATTGCCTGTAACGGGAGGAGCCAGTCAGATGAATTTAATAGGAAACCCTTATCCGAGTGCGCTATCTGCGGATGCATTTCTGGTAGATCCGGCTAACGCAGCTACACTAAGCGGAACTATTTATTTGTGGACACATAATACGCCACCTAATGCAGCACTACAGTACACCGGTAGCGACTATGCAGTTTATAATTATCTAGGCGGTACTGGTACCAATACTGCAACAAGTGTTGGAGGTCTTAATTTCAGTTTGCCAAATGGTAAGATTGGAGCAGGACAGGGGTTCTTTATTAAAGGTTTGGCAAATGGTACGGCAACCTTTAAAAACAGTATGCGTATTGCGGGTAATAATTCCCAATTTTTTAGGATGAACAATTCATCTTCTAATACATTTGTTGAGCCTCAAAAACATAGGTATTGGCTTAATATAGAAAATACACAGGGAGCTTTTAAACAAGTATTAGTTGGTTATGCTGATGATGCTACCATTGGTTTGGATCGTTTGTTTGATGGAGAGTTTGTTGATGCAGGTAATGTAATATCACTCTATACATTTGCAGATAATACTAAACTGAGTATACAGGGAAGACCATTACCATTTGATACTTCAGATGTTGTTCCTTTAGGATACAAATCAAATATAGCGAGTCAATATAGCATTTCTTTGTTTGATTTTGATGGCTTGTTTGAAAGTCAAAATATATATCTTGAGGATAAAGAATTAAATATCATCCATGATCTTAAGTCGGGACCTTACCAATTTACCACTGCGGTAGGTACTTTTGATAATCGATTTGTACTTCGCTATGATAATTCCCTCGGAGTAAATAATCCGGTATTCAATGAAAATTCGGTTGTCATTTATAGAAATACAGATAATAATTTTATAGTTAATGCAGGTTCTTTTACTATAGATAAGGTGAAAGTATTTGACATTAGAGGAAGATTACTGCTTGATTATAAAAATGTCAATGCGACACAGTTTAAATTTGATGTTGGTACAGTAAATGAAGTATTGTTGGTTCAAATTACCACTGTTGATGGCTTCAAGGTTACCAAAAAAGTTATTAGATAAGAGAGAGGAATTTTTATCTGTAAGCATTCTTTTTTTTGATATAAATTCGTTTTGTTTTTATAATAATGTTTTATGATTTGGTCTCATATAGATTGTAAAAAAAACTGCTATTATACTGACATTCAAAACAATTTATTAACATTTCTTGGAAAATATTGACAATTTATTACTTTAGCGCCCAAAAAAATATTTAAAAAATCTAAATTTGATAACGATTTGTTAAAGATCTGTCGTTTTTACTAATCGAAAATATCACATTTACAGTTTGCAGATTGGCAGATTTCTTATGTTTTTAAAGGCATTTGTCGATTCTTTTTACAGTTTATCGAAAAGTATTACTTTTTGGTTATGCAACTGTTAATTATATATTTTTATAATGTATTTTTAACGTCTTAACCGTTGAAAATCATTTTAAATCATACGATTAAAATGTCAAAATCAAAAAAAATAAAATATGAAAAAACCTTTACTTTTGTCCCCGAGTAAATCATTCCGGTTTTATATTAGAGTTCTGACTACTCTTTTGATAATTTTAGGATTTTCGGATGTTTCTTATTCCCAGTGTAGCAATTACCAACACTATAATAGTGGAACTTTAGCTACCGGATATACAAGTACCTTTACGGCTAATACCACAGGAACACCGGCAGCGAGTGGTAATACCGGTAGAACCGGAAAGTGCTTTTTTACCAGTGCCGCAGCAAATAATAATGTAACGACACCAAGTATTGCTACTCCTAACAAATTTTCATTTTGGATGCGTAAGGGAGCAGGAGGAATTATAGCTTACATTGATTTGCAGGTTAATGATGGTACTCATGGATGGGTGAGTTTGAGAAATACCACTAATTTATCTAATTATGGTATTGTTACTTATTCAGCAAATATGACTACCACAACGACTGCACTCACGACAACGTATGAAAACTTTTATGTAACTTTTGATGGCACACCTGCCAGTGGTTACACTAATTCCAACCTTGCATTTAGAATTGTTGATAACAGACCAAGTGGTGCCGGAACCATATATCTTGATGATATTTCGTGGACATCAAGAGTAGCAACAGACAATAACATTTTTGTTCCGAACCTTATTTATGCTCCTACTGCTAACACATGTACATCAAGTTTAGCAACCAATGATGTTTACACC
>CAMFLD010000128.1 GCA_945957245.1 uncultured Flavobacterium sp.
TTAGTTCTGTCAAAAATCTGAATTCCCAGTTCTTCTTCAATTTTTTGAATCTGCATGCTTAATGTTGGTTGTGTAACAAAGCATTTTTCCGCAGCTAAAGTAAAATTTTTGTGTTCGGCTACAGCCAGAACATATTTAAGTTGTGTAATGGTCATGAATAGTAAAATTTTATGCAAATATAAAACCTATAAATTTAATTTATGGAAAATGAGTGTTAAAAATATTATAATGGCTTTTCTAAAAAAGCGTGTTTAGTTACATTTGCCGTATGAAATTCTTCGCAAGATTTATATTGATTGTATTTGTAATGTTTCTATCAACGCCAACTATTGTTACATTGATTAAGAAAAGTACAGATACGTCTGTAGTATACAGTTTTTCAGAAGAAGAAATCCACAAAGAAGTAAAAGAGGTTAAAGCTGAACTAAAGCAGCATTTTGATTATCCTTTCTTAGATTTAAAAATCAAAAAAAATACTGAAATCATTTCCGAGAATTTATCCCGACATGATAATGTGACTTCGGAAATATTCTCACCTCCGCCTGAATTAATTTAATACATAGATGGTTTTATTGTGCCTGCTTCACGGGCATGGTTTATTGTATTAAATATTTTCAGATCATGACAAAAAAAATTAATCTTTTTGCTAATCTAAAGCAGGACTTTGCTTCGGGGTTAGTAGTTTTCTTAGTAGCTCTTCCGCTGTGTTTGGGAATAGCTTTGGCTTCCGGTGCGCCTTTATTCGCCGGTATTATTTCCGGTGTTATCGGTGGATTGGTAGTAGGTTACTTAAGCCAATCCCACATCAGTGTTTCGGGCCCGGCAGCAGGTTTGACAGCAATAGTTTTAACGGCAATTACCGATTTAGGAACATTCAACTCTTTTTTACTTGCCGGGTTGATTGCCGGTTGCATTCAATTAATATTAGGTTTTATCAAAGCAGGAAGTATTTCAAATTATTTTCCTACCAACGTTATCGAAGGAATGCTTGCCGGAATTGGAGTAATTATTTTTTTAAAGCAAATTCCACATGCTTTTGGTTATGACCCTGATCATGAAGGTGATTTTGGATTCTTCCAGCCTGACGGGCAAAATACATTTTCCGAAATATTCCGTGTAATAAATCATGTCCAACCAGGTGCAATCATCATTACATTAGTGTCGCTGACAATTATGATTTTGTGGACAAAAGTAAAATTCCTGAAAGATCTCAAATTGGTTCCGGCTGCCTTGGTAGCCGTAGTAGTCGGAGTTCTTTTGAACGAATTGTTTATTGGCTCAAACAGCAGTCTGGCCATACGTGGAGCTCATTTAGTAACCTTACCGGTGCCTTCTTCATTTGAAGAATTCACACAGATTTTCGTTTCTCCCGATTTTACAGCAATTACCAATCCGAAAGTATGGATAGTAGGAGCAACTATTGCCATAGTAGCTTCAATAGAAACACTTTTGTGTATTGAAGCAGCCGATAGAATGGATGTTCAAAAGAGATATACCGATACGAATGTAGAGTTAAAAGCTCAGGGAATTGGAAACATTATTAGCTCATTGCTTGGCGGGTTGCCAATGACATCAGTAGTAGTGAGGACTTCAGCCAATAATAATGCTGGTGCCAAATCAAAAATGTCTACTATCATTCATGGTGTATTATTGATAATTAGCGTTTTGGCTATTCCGTCTTTGCTCAATAAAATTCCACTGGCAACCTTGGCAGCCATATTGCTTATGATTGGGTACAAATTAGCCAATCCAAAAATACTGAAGCATTTTTGGGAAAAAGGAAAATATCAATTTGTTCCCTTTCTTGCCACACTTATTGGCGTTATTTTTACAGATTTATTGAAAGGAGTAGCGCTAGGAATCATTATCAGTATTATTTTTGTATTGAAAGGAAACCTTAAGCGGGCTTATAATTTCAGGAAAGAGGAGTATGCCGATGGCGATATCATCCATATTGATCTGGCTCAGGAAGTTTCCTTTTTGAATAAGGCGGCTATTAAGTCAACATTAAATGATATTCCTGAAAACTCAAAAGTAGTCATCAATGCTGCCGATACAGTATATATTGCGCACGACATCCTTGATTTGATTAGGGAATTTAAAACAACACGTTCTATAGATAAAAACATAAAAGTAAAATTAAAAGGATTCAAAAAAGCTTATCAGCTTGAAAATAGTGAAGGCTTTAAAAATACAGTAACTGTAGAACAAAAATACGATGCCATGAAACGTAAAATGGTTAACATAAACAACTAAAATAAACAACATGAAAACATTAAATAAAGAATTACAGGCTTCCATAACACCCCGAAAAGCGTTAGAATTATTAAAAGCAGGAAACAACAGGTTCGTAAACAATCTTAAGGCACATCGTGATTTACTCGAACAGGTCAATGATACCCGTGACGGACAATGGCCTTTTGCTACAATTCTTAGCTGCATAGACAGCCGTACTTCAGCCGAACTGATTTTTGACCAGGGATTGGGAGATATCTTCTCAGTGCGTATTGCCGGTAATATTGTCAATACGGATATTTTGGGAAGTATGGAGTTTGCCTGCAAAGTGGCAGGTTCCAAACTGATAGTAGTGTTAGGGCATACGAAATGCGGAGCTGTAAAAGGTGCCTGTGATCATGTAGAAATGGGGAACCTTACGGAACTACTTTCAAAAATTCAGCCTTCAGTATATCAGGAAAAGCAAACGTCGGATAATCGTACGGCATCTAATGCAGTTTTTGTAGAAAATGTATCGGAGATTAATGTTAAACGCAACGTCAAAAATATTATTGAACGTAGTTTTATCCTTGAGCACATGATTGAAAATGGTGAAATTGGAATCGTAGGAGGGATGCACAACATCGAAACGGGTGAAGTTACATTTTATGAAGATAGTATCTATATTAAAGATGAAACAAATCCTAATTTTTCCATTGGTGATTTAAGGCAATAATCTTGTTATCTTTGAAGAAATTAGAAACATGGAAGATTTTTATAAAAAGATACTTGACAATAACAAGAAATGGGTAGAAACCCAATTGGCTCTCGACCCTGAATATTTCAAGGATCTTTCTAAAGGCCAGCACCCGCCACTTTTATGGATTGGATGTTCGGACAGCAGGGTTCCTGCAAACGAAATCATAGGAGCAAAAGCAGGTGAGGTTTTTGTCCACAGGAATATTGCCAACATGGTTATCCATACTGATATGAATATGTTGAGTGTCCTGGATTATGCTGTTAATGTATTGAAAGTAAAGCATATCATTGTGTGCGGTCATTATGGTTGTGGAGGTATCAAAGCAGCCATGGGAAATCAATCCATTGGGTTGATAGACAACTGGATAAGACACATCAAAGATGTTTACAGATTGCATGACGAATATCTAAATAGTATTGAGGATGACGAAGAACGTTTTAATAAGTTTGTCGAAATCAACGTTCAGGAACAGGTTTTTGATTTGGCAAAAACATCAATTGTTCAAAATGCCTGGAAAAACGGCCAAGATCTGATACTACATGGTTGGGCTTACGGTCTCAACTCAGGCTATGTAACTGATTTGGGTGTAAATATGACTTCGAATGATAATCTTGATGAAGTTTACCGTCTGAAATTCACAAATTAGTTAAATATTAATTTATAAGAAAGCAACCTATTTAGGTTGCTTTTTTTATACTTCCTCCTCATTTTCATTAAAAGCGGAAGGCAATAACTGCGGTATAAATTTTATCAGAATGGGGAGCAACAGACTTCCTCCCGGCAATAAGAAAATTGTAAGCGAAGGGACTGTTTTACAAATGTCAAGTAATTGATTCTTGATTTTTTTCTTTTCGTCCTTATTTAATTCTTTGTGGGAAGCTTTAGCCAAAAGCTGCATCAGTTCCTTGCTTTGCGAAAGTTCCTTAATCAAACGATTTTTGTTGCGATTGATTAAGATTTGGACACTTTCGGTAGTGTGATCATAAAAGTTCTTTACGGGGTTTGAATTGTTGAAATAAGGAATATCACTTTTATAACGTTCAATAAAGTTATTAATGAAATGAATGCTGTTAATAGTGAAGTTTTCAGTAACTTCCAGTTTTTCTCCTAATCGAAATAAAAAGTAACGTTCTTCATTTTCTACCTTAGCATCACTCCACAGACTGATACCTGCCAAATCAATTACATAAAATTTTTCAAGGTCATTACTTAGGAAACTCAAGTCCAAATCATCAATTCCCATTATTCCGTGATTAGAAGATTTGGTATAACGCACTGATGATTCAAACAGTTTTTGCAGCAAATCATCGTGTATGGATACACCCGTTTTCGACTTTAATGATAGGGAAACCACTTTCATCACAATATCTTCAATGCGGTTAAAATATTTATCCGGGAGAGCTCCTTTTTCGAGGTATTTTTTAAAAGCCAGCACATCTACAAAAAGTAGTGCATTGGTAATTACATGCGAAAAGCTTTTGCTGAATAAATCTTCATTAGTCTGAACCCTATCCCGAATAATTTTTTCCAACTTGCTGGATTCAGAACTGCTTGGAAGCATTTTTTGCAACGGATTAAAGCCTCTTGGAGTCAAAAGATTATAAAAAGCTACGGCTTCTTTTATGAACTGACCCGAATCAGTTTCCTTTTTCTCAAGGCAATACATCTCGTATAAGGTGTTGAGCATGCCAATTTTGGAAATCTCTTCAGGAAGTCTTTCTGTGATAGGAACGGGGACACGGGTATCAAAACTTACGATGTGACCAAAGATGAAACCTGTAGCCCGGGTTCGGATATAAAAATCCTCTTCTGAATCCGGGACACGCTGTTCAGAAGTTTGTTGTTCCAGAAAAAACTTGTCAATCCAGCCGGGTGCTGATGGGTTAATCATTTGGGAGATGCTTTAATAATACAAAACTAAATCATTTTTATCAGCGGCAAAATCAAATTTAAAAGGTATCTCTTGATTTTACGTTTTCTTCACACAGTCTTACGATTTCACTAATACGTTTGGTTCTTGTTTCTTCCCGTTTGGCCTGATTGAGCCAATAAAGATAACTTTTGCGGTATGTTTTGCTAAAGTTATTATAGTTTTCAAATGCGGTTTTGTTTTCGGAAAAGGCTATTAGTAAATCATCTGGAATCTCTAAATTTTCAACTGCATCCAGCGATTCCCATGAACCGTTTTGTTTAGCAATTTCTATTTTCCTAAGTCCACTTTCATGCATTAGGTTATCGGCGATGAGCTTTTCGATATAAGTCTTATTGAGCTTGCTCCAGACGCTTTTATCTTTCCGTGGCGTAAACATTTGTTTACGGCGTTCTTCATCAAGTTTTCTTACGGTGGAGTCAATCCAACCGTAGCAGATGGCTACCTGAACTGCTTCTTCCCAGCGCATGCTTTCTTTCCCGCTTTCTACTTTATAAAAAACCAAATGCACTCCGGTAGACGAATGATGGTTGTCGTGAAGCCATTCCCGCCATTCCTGTGCATTTTTAAAATATAAAAGCTCTTTTTCTTCCAAACTGAATTATTGTATGATAGCGGAACAGGCTACACGGGCTCCGGCATTTCCTGTAGGTTGAGTCACAAAATCATCCGGTTTTTCATGAACGATTAGTCCTTTTCCCAAGATATCTTTAGTATTGTCACCACATCCGATACACCATTCGTTGGTTTTGAAGGTAATGGTAGCTTCTCCTTTTTCATTGGCAGTAAAGTTACCGATATCGCCTTTGTGATGTTCGGCATCAGACCATTTTCCATGCTTTTTAAAAGTAGGATTCCAATGTCCTCCAGCAGAAGCGGCATCAGTAGCGGAGCAGTCTGCTTTTTCATGGATGTGTATTCCGTGTATTCCCGGATTAAGTCCGGTAAGTTTGCATTCGAGGCTTACTTCTCCGTTTTTCTCAACAAATAATGCTGTTCCCTGTACTTTGCTACCGCTTTTGGATTCCAATTGAAGGGCTACTTTTTTAGAATTATCTGAGGCATTTGAACTCGAACTTTTGCAGCTGAATATGAATAATCCTAATGCCAATATTCCAATGTATGCTTTTTTCATGATGTCTTTATTTAGTTTAGCATAAAAGTAAACAATTTAAAGGATGAAAACCCTTAAAGAATGTTTAAAGTTTATTTACTTTTTTCACCTACAAAATAATCACTTTGTGATTTGAAGAGCACATTAAACGTGGTAAGGCTGCCATAAATACGGGTGATGTATTGCTGTAGTTCGACTTTTTCTATTTCTTCAAGATTACTGGCATTTATCTTTTGTTCCATAACACGAAGTCTGTCACGCAGCATTACAATTTTGTGGAAAAAGGTATCAATTGGAACATCTTTGGCTGCTAATCCGGGTTGTCCCGGTTCCAATTTCATGTTGCCGCCTTTCCATTTGTCTCCAATAGCTACCGGTTCGCCAAGCCCATTCCATTTTTTCAGGATGTTGAGCAGGCTTTTCTCAACGTCATAAAAACTAACAGTATCCACTTCGTTTTCTGCAGCTTCTATTACTTCAAATTCGCTGTCGAGTGGAATGGTTTCTAATCCTCCATCGATAAAAGTGACCCAATAGTCTTTAGATGATACATTTGTTACTACTCCTTTGCCATATTCGGCGTGGTTAATTCTGGAACCTATTCCTAATAATTTCATGGTTGAATAATTTATCGGACTAAAATAAAGATTTAGCCTGAATAAACAAAAAAACGCCCTTAAACAAAGGGCGTTGATTATAATGGATTAGTCTGCGGGTTCCCAAAGTTCAATCTTGTTTCCCTCAGGATCAAGAATATGAATGAATTTCCCATAATCATAGGTTTCCATTTTATCTAAAATAGTTACCCCTTCTTTCTTTAGCTCTTCAACTAAGGCCTCAAGATTTTCCACTCTATAGTTTATCATGAATTCCTTGGTTGATGGTTCAAAATATTTGGTGGCATCCGGAAATGCATTCCATTGGGTCAATCCTTTTTTATCATCTTCCAGTTGTTTCCATTCGAAGCTGGTTCCATAAGGTGTGGTATCAAAACCAAGGTGGGTTTTATACCATTCGTTAATTGCTTTTGGGTCTTTGCTTTTGAAGAATACGCCTCCAATTCCGGTTACTTTTTTCATTTTATTGTTTTATTTATAATGTATTGAATGTAATTATTATAAATCCTGACTGTTTTTTCTTTTAAAGATAAGGGCACTGGCAAATGGAGCCAACAAACCTATAGGAAGTAATACTTCCATGTAGGTAAATGCTATTACCCAAAGTGGGTTTTTATACATTTCCTTCATCATGAGCATTTCATCTGTTTTTGCTTTTATTTCTGCGGCAGACATTCCTGATTCATTTAGTTTTTTGATGGCTGTAGCACTATATTTTTCCATAAAATCGGGATAAAGTAAGTAATATTCTAATAACCATACGCCTACATAAATTGTAGAAG
>CAMFLD010000129.1 GCA_945957245.1 uncultured Flavobacterium sp.
GGATTCGAACATTATTTTTACTTAATTTTTTTCTAAAAAATTAACCATAAAAAAAGAGCTGCTGTTTCCAGTGAAATTTGAGATATCTTCCGGATTCGAACATTATTTTTACTTAATTTTTTTCTAAAAAATTAACCATAAAAAAAAGAGCTACTGTTTCCAGTAACTCTTCTGAGGCATCTTCCGGATTCGAACCGGAGTATACGGTTTTGCAGACCGGTGCCTAGCCACTCGGCCAAGATGCCGTTATTGCTGGCAAATATATAAAAAAGTTTATATGTTTATAAGGTTTATAAAAAAGTTTATAAGGTTTATTGCATTTTAATACAATTAAAAAACTTTATAACCCTGATAAACATTCTAAACCTTAATTTCGGTATTCTTCTATTTCGATGGTAACTGCTTCAACATCACCACCAATTGGAGGATTAAGTTTTGAAACCGCTAATAAAATCCTTGAAACCGCCGGGATTTCACTAAAAATCCGGGCAATGATTCTGTGGGCTACATGTTCCAGTAATTTGGAGCGGATTGCCATTTCTTCCGTGACAATTTTGTTCAGAAGTACATAATCTACAGTATCTTTGAGTTCATCAGTCAACGCTGATTTTCTCAGATCGGTTTTAATTTCAAGGTCGACACGGTAATCAGAACCTATCCTTGCTTCTTCTTCAAGGCAGCCATGAAATGAAAAAGTCCTGATGTTCTGGAGTTTTATGGTTCCCATAAATTTGTTGATTGGGTTTTTTGTTATTGGATAAAGGTAAAAAATATTTGGAAAAACCTTTTAAAATCGAATTACCAAATCGACGGATAGCCAAATAACCAACAATTTTGATAACTTTGCCTTTCAAAAATTTGAATATGTCAACAGAAGAGAAATCGCTTAATTTCATCGAACAAATTATCGAAGAAGATTTGAAAAACGGCTTGCCCAACAACAAACTTCGTTTTCGTTTTCCGCCTGAACCCAACGGTTATTTGCACGTTGGACATGCCAGTGCCATTTGTTTAAACTTCGGATTGGGATTAGATTATCAGGCGCCGGTAAACCTGCGTTTTGATGATACAAACCCGGCTAAGGAAGAGCAGGAATATGTAGATGCTATTAAAAAAGATATTGAATGGATGGGCTATCAATGGGATAACGAATGTTACGCCTCTGATTATTTCCAGCAATTATACGATTGGGCCGTTGAATTCATAAAAGCCGGTAAAGCTTATGTTGACAGCCAGACTTCTGAAGAAATGGCTATCCAAAAAGGAACACCCACTACTCCGGGAACCGATTCTCCCTTCAGAAACCGTTCTGTAGAAGAGAATCTGGATTTATTTACCCGTATGAAAAATGGCGAATTTCCCAATGGAACCCATATTTTGAGGGCTAAAATAGATATGTCGCACAACAATATGCTGATGCGTGATCCTATCATGTACAGGATATTACATGCCCATCACCACAGAACCGGAAATGACTGGTGCATTTATCCAATGTACGACTGGGCTCATGGAGAAAGTGATTATTTGGAACAAATTTCTCACTCCTTCTGTACACTCGAATTTTTGCCTCACAGAGAATTATACGATTGGTTTTTAGACCAGGTTTATGATATCAAAAAGGTACGTCCGAAACAAAGGGAATTTGCCAGAAGAAATTTATCACATACCGTAGTTTCTAAAAGAAAATTATTGCAATTAGTTGAAGAAAAGCATGTTACTGGATGGGATGATCCCCGTATGAGTACCATTTCAGGAATGCGCCGCCGTGGATATCCACCAATGGCAATCCGTAATTTTGCTAAAACAATCGGAATTGCAAAACGTGATAATCTTATTGATGTATCGCTACTTGAGTTTTGTGTTCGGGAGGAATTGAATAAAACCACTCCCCGTGTGATGGCTGTTTTGAATCCGGTGAAGTTGGTTATTACCAATTATCCTGATGGAAAAGAAGAACTTTTGGACGCTGAAAACAGTCAGGAAGATGCCAGTTTAGGTTTTAGGAAAGTACCTTTTTCGAAGGAGTTATATATCGAAAGAGAAGATTTTCAGGAAGAAGCCAATAAAAAGTTTTTCCGTTTGACACTGGGAACCGAAGTCCGATTGAAAAATGCCTATATCATTAAAGGAGAAAGTGTTATAAAGGATGCTGATGGAAATATTACTGAAATCCACTGTACTTATGACGAAGAATCCCGAAGTGGAAGTGGTACGGAAGCCTCTCAAAGAAAGGTAAAAGGAACCATTCACTGGGTTTCCATCAACCATGCCATTGAGACCGAAATTAGAGTTTATGACCGATTATTTACTCATGAAAATCCGGATGGAGACAAAGATGTGGATTTCAAAAATTACATCAATCCAAATTCATTGGAAATCATTAATGGATATTTGGAGCCAAGTTTAGCTACGGCTAAAAGCGGGGAACGTTTCCAATTTCAAAGGTTAGGTTATTTTTGTGTGGACAGAGATTCATCTGAAGGGAAATTGGTATTCAACAAAACGGTCGGCCTAAAAGATACCTGGGCAAAAATTGAAAGTAAAGAATAAATTCAAAATAGATTTTACTAATAAAAGCTCACTTTTATAGTGGGCTTTTTTATTATTTATAAAAACTATTAATTTTTAAAAATTATAATTTTTGCCAATTAAAATTGGCTTTCATAAACTGATTTTCCTGCATTTTTAAAATTCTTCCACCTCAATATATCATCAAACTAAAAATCTTTTGGCATTTCGCTTTAAATTAAGTTTCGACTCTTTAACCACAATTTAACACCTTATTCTGTCATTTTTTTGTAAATTACGTAAAAATTAAATTTCATGTTATGTCAATAAATAAAGGAAACGGACTTTTGGCACTTTTGGCCGGAGCTGCAATTGGAGTTGGATTAGGAATTTTGTTTGCTCCCGATAAAGGGTCTAAAACCAGGGAAAAAATTAAGGAAGGTTTAGACGATTTAAAAAATCAGGCAAAATCAAAATGGGATTCGCTGGAAGGTGAAGCCAAAGAAAAATTTGCAGGTTCAAAAGAAGATTTAAAAGAAAGCATAGAAAACTTACTTTCAGATTCCAGTTACAAAGCGGAAGAAGCGATTACTTATCTGGAAGAAAAATTAGCTGAACTTAAAAAACAAAATGCAAAACTTCAGAAATAATGGCTTTGGAAGATATAAAGGAAAACATTGAAGATATTCAGGAAAATGCCAAAGGGTATATAGATACTTCACTGGCTTATTATAAACTCTGGGGTTTTAAGGTTGCCATGAAGTCAACTACCCTGATTGTAAAATTTGCCCTGATAGCCATTTGCCTGATGATTGTATTGCTTTTTGTTTCCGTTGCTGGAGCTTTAGCTATTGGCAATGCACTCCATAGTTATGTTTTAGGTTTTTTGTCGGTTGCCGGTATCTATATGATATTGGTATTTCTGTTATTTTTAATAAAAGACAAAATTGTAGAAGGCCCTATTTTGGAGAAATTCTCTGAAATATTTTTTAATGAAGATTAATTATGGAACCAAAAAAATATTCCTCTTACGCCGAAATCGATCATGATTTAAAGATACTTAAAGTAGAAAGGGAAATCCACTACCAAAAAATAAGGTTAAGTGTTGATAAGACTAAAGAAACTTTTATGCCTTCCAAATCGCTTTCTTTTGTTGGAAGTGTACTCCAAAAAACAGCCAGTGGCCCCATAGGAACAATATTGAAGCTCGCAATTCCGTATGCGATTAATTGGTATATAAACAGAAAAAGAGGCGATTAAGCCTCTTTTTTTATCCCTGTAACAGGATTATTTTTTTGGTTTCGCATTCGGATCATCAGGATTTGATGTATCGGAAGGATTGTAATCCAATGAAGATTTTTTACTGTCTTTTATCCTTTTCGGCTGGTGTTTCAATTGTTCGCCAATCATACTTGAAGCAGTAAAACTGGTAACCATATTGTTAAGCATATCACTCGCAGCCTGAGGAGAGTTTGGAAGCAAAATCAAGTTCGAATTCGTATCTGCACCAATAGCCTGTAACGTATCATAATGCTGTGTAATTACAATTAGAGCAGAAGCCTCCTGTGAATTAATCCCCACATTGTTTAACACTTCAACACTTTCTACCAAACCACGTGCAATTTCCCTACGTTGGTCGGCAATACCCTGACCCTGCAATTTTTTACTTTCAGCCTCCGCTTTAGCTTTAGCAACAATTCTGATACGTTGCGCCTCACTTTCAAATTGCGCAGCAGTTTTTTCCCTTTCGGCAGCATTAATTCTGTTCATGGCATTTTTTACCTGAATATCCGGGTCGATATCCGTAACAAGTGTATTGATAATATCATATCCATACGCCATCATTGCCTCATTCAATTCACGTTTTACGGCAATGGCAATATCATCTTTTCTAACGAAAACATCGTCCAGAATTAATTTTGGAACTTCAGCACGCACTACGTCAAAAACATAAGCCGTGATTTGGTCGTGTGGATATTCTAATTTGTAAAATGCTTCATAAACATGTTCCTGAATTACTTTGAACTGAACCGAAACTTTCATTTTGATAAACACATTGTCTTTGGTTTGTGTTTCAATGATGACATCCAATTGTTGAATTCTCAGATTAACCCTACCGGCAATACGATCAATGAAAGGTGCTTTAAGTTGTAAACCAGAATTTCGAATGCTTAAAAACTTTCCGAAACGTTCAATAACTACAGCAGTTTGCTGTTTAACAGTGAAGAAAGAAGAGAGCAGAAGAAGGAAACCAATAAAAAGAAGAACAAATAAAAAATACATAATTTTTAAAAATTAATGGTTAGTAAAGTTGTTGTACGAAAAAAATGTATGTTTGTTACAAATTATAAGCTAGTATTTTATGAATAAAAAAATGATAATCCTTTTGATGTTGGTTTCATCAATTGGATTTGCGCAATACGGTTACAGAGACGGAAATCGTATTGGGATTTCTGCCGGAGTTTCACAAACAACTTTATTTACCAACAATTTTAAAGCCAAACCCGAATTAGGTTTTGCCGGAGGACTTTCCGTAAGAGGAAATTATTACAACGACTGGAGCATGATTTATGGCATGCAGTTTTTTTCGAATAATTTTTCAATAAAATCAGCTTCCGATGCTAATGTAAAATACAGCATTCAAGGTGTTCAGGTGAGAGTACTTTTCAGTTACAATATCGTTCAGGACCATGTTTCAGTTGATTTTGGACCAGTATTACAGGTCAATGGAAAACTACAGTTATCTTCTTCAGATAAGACTCAAACTTTAAAAGGAACTTTACTTAAAGCAGATCAGATAGTGGATATTTCTCCGGTAAGCGGCAACTTTTATTTAGGATTTTCCGCCGGAAGTAAAACGGTACGTGCTGTACTTTTCTACGAATACGGTTTTACCAACATCCTAAACAAACTCAATAAAGACAGTGCTTTACAAACACTGAATAACGGAGATAAATTCAAAGGAAACCTGGGAATCATCAATGCACAGGTGATATTCAATTTATAAAAAAAGCCCCGAATTTTCGGGGCTTTTTTGTTTTATAATGTTTCAATGGCTTTCTGTAATCTCCTGATGGTTTCTTCTTTTCCAATCAGTTCTGCGATGTCAAAAAGGTGTGGGCCTTTCAATTCACCAACCAAACTCAAACGAAACGGCTGCATCACTTTACCCATTCCGATTTCATTTTGGGTCATCCAATCTTTTACTATGGTTTCAATATTTGATGAAGTAAAGTCAGTAATGTTTTCCAAAACAGAAATCAATTCCTGCATCAGCCTTGGAGTTTCTTCTTTCCAGTTTTTGGCCGCTTTTTCATCGTAGGATGTTGGGGCTTCAAAGAAGTAGCTGCTCATTTCCCAAAAATCAGAAACGAAACTGGCCCGCTCTTTTATCAAAGAAACAATTTTAACCAATGCAGTATAATCTACATCAATTCCTTTTTCATATAGGGTAGGAGCATAGGCTTTTGCCAGACTTTCATCGTCCTGCTTCTGTAAATATTGATGATTGAACCACTTGTTTTTCTCAGGGTCAAATTTAGCTCCCGCTTTATGTACACGGGTCAAATCAAACTTCTCAATCAGTTCTTCCAACGTGAATAATTCCTGATCAGTTCCGTCATTCCAACCTAATAAAGCAAGGAAATTAATCACAGCTTCCGGAAAGAATCCTTTTTCCCTGTATCCTGAAGAAATTCCTTCATCAGACTTCCATTCTAATGGGAATACCGGAAAACCTAATTTATCTCCATCTCTCTTTGATAATTTCCCGTTACCGATTGGTTTCAAAATCAATGGCAAGTGCGCAAATTCAGGAGCTTCCCAACCAAAAGCTTTATATAATAAAACATGCAGTGGCATTGATGGCAGCCATTCTTCACCTCGAATTACATGTGAAGTTTCCATTAAATGGTCGTCTACAATATTGGCTAAATGATACGTTGGCATTCCATCACTTTTGAACAATACTTTATCGTCCAGAAGATTGGTTTCAAATTTTAAGTCGCCGCGAATAATGTCATGCAGTTCCAAAGTTTCATTTACAGGAGTCTTAAAACGAACTACATAAGCTTCGCCCGAAGCAATTCTTTTTTCCGTTTCTTCTTTAGAAATGACCAATGAAGTGTCTAATTTTTCACGGTTATGCCAGTTGTAGATAAATGTTTTTCCCTGTTCTTCATGTTGTTTCCTGTGCATATCCAATGCTTCTGCTGTGTCAAACGCATAGTAAGCCCAACCTGAATTAATCAGTTGATCAGCATACTGTTTGTAAAGATGCTTTCTTTCGGATTGACGGTAGGGACCAAATTTTTCATTCTTTCCAACCGTTTCACTAGGAGCAATTCCCAACCAGTCCAAAGCTTCAAAAATGTATTCTTCAGCACCAGGAACAAAACGGTTCTGGTCGGTATCTTCAATTCTAAGGTAGAAGGTACCGTTATTTTTTTTCGCAAATAAGTAGTTGAATAAGGCGGTTCTGACACCTCCTATGTGTAATGGCCCGGTTGGGCTTGGAGCAAAACGAACTCTTACAGGTCTTGACATTTTTCTAAATTTTTACTTCGTACAGTTAGGCCGATTCTCGGCCTCGGGTCGCAAAGATAGGACTTAATTGGGCATAAAAGCCACCTACTTTTTCTTTGACAAATTTTTAACGCTTTGGTATTCGCTAAAAATTGTACATTTATCGGTTATAAAAGACAATTACTGAAATTGGAGAAATCAAATATCATATACCAGAAACTGGAAGACTTCATCAAGAAGTTTTATACTAATGAATTGTTGCGTGGAATCATATTCTTCGTAGGGATAGGTTTGCTGTATTTCCTATTCACGCTTTTTGTAGAATACTTCCTCTGTCTCTTATACACATCTGACG
>CAMFLD010000130.1 GCA_945957245.1 uncultured Flavobacterium sp.
GAGTTGCTTCAACAATGTAACCTCCTTTGTTAGCAATCTTAAGACTTACCAATCCGTTTTCTAAAGTAGTAAAATCTTCTTTAGCTGTAGGCAAGGTTGCTGAGTAAGCAAATTTACCAAGACTTCCTTGAAGTTTCTGCATTTTGACTGTATCACTTAAAGCACTGTCTTTTAGGGATTCAGAAATTTGTTTTGTTGTATCTTCCTTGGCTTTTTGCTGCTGTTCAACTTTCTCTTTTTTAGCTTTCTCCTGCTCCGCCTTTAATTCATTAGCTCGGTTATTGTACATCATCCACATGATGATGATAAAAATTAAACCAAAACCAATAATTGTATTAAAATCAAATTTCTTTTTTTGTTCCATGATAATGAACTTAATCCTGTATATTATTTATTTTTATGTTTTACCATTGCGGCCACAAAGCTAACAAAAATTGGGTGTGGATTCGCAACAGTACTCTTGTATTCCGGATGGTATTGCACGCCAATAAAAAAAGGATGGTTTTGTAGTTCGATAACTTCAACCAAACCGGTTTCAGGATTGATGCCTGAACAAACCAATCCGGCTTTTTCAAGCTGCTTCCTATATTCGTTATTGAATTCATACCTGTGACGGTGTCTTTCTTCTATTTGTTTTTTTCCATAAATCCTCTCTGCAAGGGAGCCTTCTGCCAAATCACATTTCCAGGAACCCAAACGCATGGTACCTCCTTTATCGGTAATGTTCTTCTGTTCTTCCATGATGGATATTACCGGATACTTTGTTTCCTCATTCATCTCGGTGGAATTAGCTTCTTTGAGTCCTAAAATATTTCTGGAATATTCGATAACTGCCATCTGCATTCCAAGACAGATTCCAAAAAACGGAATGTTCTTTTCACGGGCATAACGAACAGTATCTATTTTACCTTCAATTCCACGACCGCCAAATCCGGGAGCAACTAGTATGCCATCTAAATCCTGGAGTTGTTCTTCTGCCGTTTTGGCATCTAAATATTCAGAATGAATGGAAATTACGTTTACTTTAGTCTGATTGGCTGCACCTGCATGAATAAATGATTCTAAAATAGATTTGTAGGAGTCCTGTAGTTCAACATATTTTCCCACCAAACCAACATTAACAGTTTGTTTTGGATGTTTTAGCCGATGTAGGAACGTATTCCAGTTTTTTAAATCCGGAGCTGATTTTTTAGGCAGATTCAATTTTTTAAGGGCTACTATATCCAGGCCTTCCTCAAGCATTAGGTTAGGCACTTCATAGATAGTTGAAGCATCTATGGACTGAATTACGGCCTCACGTTTTACATTACAGAATAAGGCCAGTTTCTGACGTAAGTCATCAGAAAGATCATGCTCTGTTCTACAAACGAGAATATCAGCCTGAATTCCGCTTTCCATAAGGGTTTTCACAGAATGTTGTGTTGGTTTCGTTTTTAGTTCACCGGCTGCTGCAAGATAAGGGATTAAGGTCAAATGAACCACAATACTATTGTGCTCTCCTAACTCCCAAACCAACTGACGCACAGACTCTATATATGGCAGCGACTCGATATCTCCGACCGTACCTCCAATTTCTGTTATAACAATATCAAAATCGCCTGTACGCCCAAGCAACTGGATACGCTCTTTGATTTCATTTGTAATATGCGGAACAACCTGCACAGTCTTTCCTAAAAACTCTCCTCTTCTTTCTTTTTCTATTACAGAAAGATAAACCCTTCCTGTAGTTACATTATTCGCTTGTGATGTCGGCACATTCAGGAAACGCTCATAATGACCCAAATCCAAATCGGTTTCTGCTCCGTCATCGGTTACAAAACACTCGCCATGTTCATAAGGATTTAAAGTTCCCGGATCTACATTGATGTAAGGGTCAAATTTTTGGATAGTAGTTCGATATCCTCTGGCCTGGAGTAATTTGGCCAAAGAAGCTGCAATGATTCCTTTCCCCAAAGAAGAAGTCACACCGCCTGTAACAAAAATGTATTTTGTCTGATTCATTTTATAAGTAGTTGTTGTTGTGTTGTAGTTGTTTAAAAAACGTGGCAAAAGTACTGATTTAATTTGAAGATTTGAAAATCATTATTCTTTAGGTTTGAAAAAATATGTAATCACATCTTCAAATTTTCAAATTGGTTTCGGATATTGTTTTTTAATATTCCGCACCAATTCTTCCAAGCCATTTAATTTAAGTTCATATACAAGTTGCAGCTGTTCCCCTAACTGGCCTTTGGGAAATCCTTTCTGACTATACCAAACCACATAATATTCGGGTAGATCTATCAGGTAATATCCTTCATATTTACCAAACGGCATTTTGGTGTGGGCAAGTTTTATTAAAAGTTGTTGCTGCTGATTCAAAGTTAAATCGGAATAATTAAATTATAAAATGAGATAATAAAGGCAATTGTACTCAATGTAATATCAAGCGATAGTATTTGTTTAAAATTTTCGGCAGCGACCTTTTTACAGATATAAATCCTTGCCAAAAGCTGAAGCAGAAAAAAGACAAAGATTTTCAATCCGTAGCTGTTATAAAAATTTGCTTTATCAAAATTAAATCTCAATATCTCAGAAAACGATCTGGTCAGCCCTCTGCTTTTACAGTAAATCTGCGGCATACCTTCACAGGAAGACGGAAGCGTAACTGCAAGGAATGGCACCATAAAGCAATAAAAAAAGATAACTATAATTATCAGGCTGAAAATTATATTTATCTTTTTATAAGAGTCAATTTGGTAAAACAAATTGCTTTGCATTACACAAATTTATTGAGTAACTATTGTATCTGTTTCTTTTTCCTGAGCCTTTTTTATAGAGTCATTTGTTTTTTCCATTTTCTCATTTGCTGAATCGATCGCAGCTTTCGCAACAGACCCAATCGTTCCAACAACGAACAGCATCCAAATTATTACAAAACCTGTACCAACGATTCCTAATATTAAACCGGCTTTAGGCATGGTACGGGATGCATTTTCTTTTTTAGCCTGAGATAAGCCTACCGCTCCAAATATAATGGCTAAAGTTCCAAAAAGGATGGCAATAAATCCGAAACAAGGAATAAAAGCCGCTATTACTGCCAAAATCCCTAATACTAATGCTGCAATTCCCATTCCCTGACCAGCATTTGAAGGTCGTAAATCGTTTTCCATAATTATAAATTATCTTATCGGATAAATCTAAAGAAAAAACATAGTCTTTTGCTTATAGACAATTCAAAGTTATTAACAAGTTAAAACTGTATTCTATTTCCAGTTAAAAGTAATTTCTTTTTTTATATCAGGGTGCAGACTGAAAAAAACGGGACAGGTCATTGCTGCTCTTTCCAATATTGTTTTTGTTTTATCATCTGCGGCATGATTCATTTCAAAATGAACATGAATTTCTGAAATCCTTCTTGGCTCGGCTGCCATGATTTTGGTAACTTCAGCCGTAGTGCCTTTTAATTCTATGTCCATATCTCTGGCCTTTATCCCCATGATGGTAATCATACAGGTAGCAAGGGAATTAGCTACCATATCTGTTGGAGAAAATGCTTCTCCTTTTCCATGATTATCCAAAGGAGCATCTGTAATGATTTCGGTCCCGGACTGCATATGCATTGACGAAGTTCGTAATTCGCCTAAATACCTAACGATTGATGTTGCCATTACTGAGCTTCTTTTATGGTTAAATCGGTGTCATAATACAAAATATAAATTCCGTTATTGGAATAGCCATAAGTTGGATTCTGAACATAATCAAATTTGTTTTCTATCTGTTCTGTTGGAGATGATTGAACTGTTTCTTCGAATGTTTTATCCTGAGCTAATCTTAGCAAAACATCAAATGTAACATCAAAACCCCGGATGGCGTATTGGTTGGGAAGTATTTTGTTGAGTTTCTTATACTTTGCATCAAACTGGTTAGCTTCATCAGATTCATTTGGTCTGGAAAGTGATGGATATAATAATTTCAACTTAGTTAATCTCACCAGTGGGATTTCTTCGAAATCCAATGTTTCGTTAGGTTCCAGAATAACAAGCTGCACCTGATAATCTTTTTGTGCTGCCAGCAATGCCGATGTAGTGGCCAAAATCATGCTGGTACTTTCAGAAGCCATGATTACATAATTCATTTTATCCTTTTTCAGCAGGACTTTCAGACTGTCGGCAATTACTGTACCTTTATCGCTCAAGCCTACAATCCTGGTTTCCTTTTGCATATCCTGGATATATTGCTTGACACTTCCTTTCTTACTATCAACAACGGCCAGTATATTTCCTCCTTTACTTTTCATGTATTGAAAAATCGAAGTACGCAAAAGTTCCGCCGAAGGCATTGACTGGTATAAATTGGAAAACTTCTTACCCTGTTCCTTTGACAACGGTGAAATTACCGGAGTCTTTGTCGGCTCAACCAATTCAGCCAGTTTTTCAACGTTTGACTGATAGAATGGCCCTATAATCGCATCCATTCCTGACAGGTTATTTTCTTGTGCCAATGTGGCAATGTTTGAAGAATTTTTGGTTTCCTGAGAATCAAGGATTTGAATATCTACATTCATTCCTAAAACCTTGGCAGAATCAATTGCCATTAACGCTCCGGAATAGAAATCTAGTGTAAGATTCAGGAATTTATCCTTTTTTAATCTGGCTTGAGTTGAATTGAGTGTATCGCTTTCTATTTTGGAGATATTGAATGGAAAAAGTAATGCGAGCTGTTTCCTCGCATTAGTGTTTATTGAATTCATCAAATTTCCCTGTTCCTTCCTGACAGGTTCCTTTCGCTGCCCCTTGGGAACCCTTAGTATCATTCCCTGTTTTATACCTTTTTTCAGTTCCGGATTAAGTGAAATTAATTCTTTTTCGGTAATTCCGTAGTCTGATGCTATGGTCGCCGCTGTTTCATTGGGCCTTACGACATATTCTTCCAAATATTTTTTTCCTGAAACTGCAACCGGAGCAGCTTCTGCATCAGTCTTGGTTGCTTCAGCTACAGGCTTTGCTACTTCATTTGAAGGTGTATTACCCGAAACTACCAACTTAAGACCTATCGGAAAATCATTGACAATAGCGGGATTTAAACGTTCCAACTCAGCAATGGTCATTCCATATTTTTTTGAAATACCATACTTAGTTTCCTTTGGCTCTATAACATGGTAAGTGGTACCGGAAGCTAATGCTGGTTTGGTTTCTATTTTTGGCATTGGCTTTTTAACAGGTTCCTGTGTAGTCGGATTGGTTTTTGCAACCAAAGGCTTTTCATTAGTTTCTCCGCCTGCCGTTGCAGAAGGTATTTTTATGGTTTGACCGATCTTTAAACCGTCTTTAAGCAAATCTTCGTTGGCAGCTTTTAATTGATCAACAGTAATATTATACTGTTTGGAAAGACTGTATAAAGTCTCTTTCGCCTGAACAAGGTGCGTTGTAGGATTTGTTGAAGATTGTGCTGCATTAGCTGTCAAAGTAGTATTAGTAGTAGATGCCGGAGCCGATGGTGTTGAAACCGGAGCTGTATTTTCCGGAACCACTCCGGATGGCGGAATAAGCAACACACTATCCAACTGGATTCCGTTTTGGGAATCAGGGTTTAGTTTGTAGATATCATAAGGAGTCACCTTATATTTTTGAGCTATCATATTGATAGTTTCCCCTTTAACAACAACATGTTTGATGTACTTTTGCTGTTTAGCATAAACAGTGTACATCAAAGAAAATATTGTCAGGAATATGGAAAAAATAATACGTCTTTTCATCTACTGAATTATTTATTTAACGTCTAAAGTTAACAAATCTTTTTTTATACGATTCAAATGTTAAATTTTTTCTTTAACTATTTTGTGTTAACAAAAACTATTCCCATTCTATAGTGGCAGGTGGTTTTGAGCTAATATCATACACTACTCTGTTTACTCCTTTTACCTTATTGATGATTTCATTTGAAATTTTCATCAGAAACTCATACGGCAAATGTACCCAGTCAGCGGTCATTCCGTCTGTAGATTCAACGGCACGGAGTGCTACTACTTTTTCATAAGTACGCTCGTCACCCATTACTCCGACACTGTTAACAGGCAGTAAAATAGCACCTGCCTGCCATACTTTGTCATATAAACCGTGTTCTTTGAGTCCATTGATAAAAATAGCATCAACCTCTTGTAGTATTCTTACTTTTTCTTCTGTGATTGCTCCCAAAATCCTGATGGACAATCCCGGCCCCGGAAATGGGTGCCTTCCTAAGAGTTCTGCATCAATATCTAATGTTTTACCCACTCGGCGCACTTCATCTTTAAACAACATTCGTAGTGGCTCAACTATTTTTAATTTCATATAATCAGGCAGTCCGCCTACATTGTGATGCGATTTGATGGTGGCTGATGGTCCTTTTACCGAAACCGATTCAATCACATCCGGGTAAATAGTTCCTTGTGCCAACCATGTAACATCTTCTATCTGATGTGCTTCGTCATCAAATACTTCAATAAAAACCCTTCCTATTGCTTTACGTTTAGCTTCAGGTTCTTCAACACCATCAAGAGCTGCAAGGAAACGTGCGGAAGCATCGACTCCTTTAACATTCAACCCCATACCTTTGTATTGATTCAATACATTCTCAAATTCGTTTTTACGGAGAAGTCCGTTATTGACAAAAATGCAATACAGGTTTTTACCTATGGCTTTATTCAAAAGTACGGCTGCTACTGTAGAATCTACACCTCCGGAAAGACCAAGAACAACTTTGTCGTTACCTACTTTAGATTGTATTTCTTTCACGCAGTCTTCTACGAATGCATTTGGTGTAAAGTTTTGAGGAACTTTAGCAATCTTCACCAGGAAATTTTCAAGGATTTGTTTCCCATCAGTCGAATGATAAACTTCTGGGTGGAATTGGATGGCATAAGTTGTTTCTCCTTGAATTCGGTAAGCCGCATTCTCAACATCTTTAGTACTGGCCAAAAGAATTCCATTGACAGGTAATTTTTTAATAGTGTCACTGTGGCTCATCCAAACTTGGGAGTTTAGAGCTACATCATCAAGAAAATCCTCATCGTCTTTTATAAAAGAAAGGTTTGCCCTTCCGTATTCACGGATATTACTTGGAGCCACTTCACCGCCATCGAAATGCGCCAAATATTGCGCACCATAACAAACAGCGAGTAAAGGAAGTTTTCCCCGAATTTGAGATAAATCAGGATGAGGAGCATCTTCAGCTCTAACGGAATAAGGGCTACCCGAAAGGATAACTGCTTTGTAGGACGATAAATCATCTGGAAAATGATTAAAAGGGAAGATTTCACAAAAGATATTCAATTCCCTTACGCGGCGGGCAATGAGTTGTGTGTATTGCGAGCCAAAATCTAAAATAAGTACGTTGTGTTGCATGCGCAAAAGTAC
>CAMFLD010000131.1 GCA_945957245.1 uncultured Flavobacterium sp.
GATGATAGTTGGGGCAAATACCCCGAATATATCATCTCCATAGACGATGAAAAAGGAGAAGCTTTTGCCTATCATTATTATACCGGACACTTAAGAATAAAATTGAACGAACAGGGTAACTATGAAGTTGTTGGCAGATTGTATGGGCAAAATGAGAAATAATTTTTTCAGCTCTTTAGGGATAAATACATATTCAACCAATATTTTTTAACTTTTAAACGTTTAATACAGAATATCATACGTTATTTATTCTCATAAATATTTGTTAAACTTTGTAAGTAATATACTAAAAATATAATTTTGGCGTTTTTATAATATGTAGCTTTTTACATATTAAAATAATTGTTTAATTAAAACATTAAAAAAATGTCAAGACAAAATTTAATTTCGGCAGTAGTAGGAGACGACATCGTGGCCGCCGCAATTCAAAGCATCAACGATGCTAAAGCCAGTTTACCCTTTTTGATTAATCTTTCGGCCACCGAAAGAAAGAAGTTTAGGAAAATGGGACCTAAAAGTGTAGACTATGTAAACGACAACCTCACGGGAGCCAATCAGTTTCCTAACAGTTTACCCAGCGATTTTCCCAGAACCGAGTTTGCGAAAGATGTAGCTTTAATCAACAAACTCTATCCGTTACTGGTAGCCTCTCAGGCCTTTACAGAAGGACTCAATGACACCATTCTCGCCTTAGGTTCCGATGCCATGAAAGGAGGCGATGAGGTGTATGGATTCCTCAAACTTGCCGCCAAAACGGATGCCAATGCCAAAGCACTGGTTGAACAGATAGGAAGGCGTTACCAGCGGAATACCAAAAAACCTAAAGAGAATCAGTAACATTTGAAACGAAGACCAGCTCCAACGAGCTGGTTTTTTTATGTCTCGTAGTTATCCGTTAGGCAAAACAGCCAATTGCCCTTCCGAAGGACAATGAAGGAGTAAAAGAGGACTCCGTTGCCCTTCCGAAGAACAATGATGGAGTAAAACAGGACTCCGTTGCCCTTCTTAAGGACAATGAAGTAGTAAAAGAGGACTCCGTTTCCCTTCCGAAGGACAATGAAGGAGTAAAACAGGACTCCGTTGCACTTCTGAAGGACTATGAAGTAGTAAAACAGGACTTCGTTGCTCTTCCGAAGGACTATGATGGAGTAAAAGAGGACTCCGTTGCACTTCCGAAGGACTATGATGGAGTAGAAGAGGACTTCGTTGTCCTTCCGAAGGACTATGATGGAGTAAAATAGGACTTCGTTGCACTTCCGAAGGACTATGATGAAGTAAAAGATGACTCCGTTGCTCTTCTGAAGGACAATAATGCAGTGAAATAGACTTAACTGCACTTTTGAAGAACAATAATAGAGTAAATAAGCATAGAAATAATTTGATTTTTTTATTAATCAGATTAAATACACCCATTATTATACTAAAAAAATTGTAAAATGCGATTTTTTTTTATTTTTAAAATCATTATTTCTCAATATGTGAAAAAAATTATATGTTTGTTATACGTAAATTACTATTAAAACATAATTATGATTCATTTTATACATTTATCTGACTTACATTATAGGAATAATTGGGAGGAAGACCAGGGAGTTGTTTTACAGGAATTTTTTAAAGATTTAAAAAAACAAATTGATTTGACGCCTAATGACGATTATTATTTAATAATGTCTGGTGATTTTGTTTTGGCTGGAGATGAAGGTGAATTATATAATAAAGTTCACAATTTATTTGACCTAGAATTAACCAATCTTAAAATTCCAAAATCAAATAGATTTTGTGTGCCAGGAAATCATGATGTTGAGCGTAAATTAATTGAAAATAAATTTGTTAATCATGATTCTGTAGTCAAACGAAAAATGAACGAAAGAGAATTTAATGATTATGTTAGTGAGGAAGAAAATATTTTCCAAGAAAAATTTCATAACTATTTTTCATTTACTTCCAAATTTTCGAAACCATTAAATAAATCAAATGAATTTTTTACTGGCGTTGGATATAAGGTTAATAATGAAATTTCTATTTATTGTCTGAACACAGCGATTTGTTCAAGTGGAGGATATAAAGATATAAACGATAAGGGCTTTTTGGGAATTGATACTAGAAATCTTCACAAATGGTTAGCTACTAATGATTCCAAATTTAAAATTTTGGTAATGCATCACCCATTGGAATGGCTTATAGAATGGGCACAAGAAGAGTTGAAAATTATTCTAAAAAAATCCTTTAATTTATGCTTATTTGGTCATGTACATTCACAAGATTATCATTATAAAATTATAAAGGATAGTACCCTAATAGAATGTTCTGCACCGCCTTTATTTACAAATAAAAAAGATGATTTAGGGTATTCAATATTCTCCTTTTCAGAGCAAGGAATAGTTGATTTAACTTACAGACAATGGAGTAAAAGAAGTAGTAATTTTTTAACTGGAGTTAATTTTTCCAACACCGACAATGGTAAGGTAATTTTTAATAAGATTGAAGCAGCAAAAATGCCTCTTATCATGGATGAGACTTTGTCTATGTTAGATCGCGATTTATCAGAGGCACTTGAATCTTTTGCAGGTCAACCAATAGTTTGGGTAGATCCAGTTGTAACAAAAAGTAATGATGTAAAAGATTTTAATCATGAGGAAAATAGAGTTCCTATTGAAGCTCTTTTAATAACAACTGATTCTATAATAATAAAATCACCACCTCAGTTTGGTTTAACGTGTCTGTCAAAATATTTAATTAAAACAGCTTGGCAATTAAATAATGATATTTGGCTTTACTTAGATAGTAATATTGTTGGGCCTCATAATCTCGATTCTAAGATACAAAAAGAACTTAAAAAAAGAAATTGCGAATTAAAAGATGTTAAATGTATAATATTAGATTCTTGGAAAAATTCTGAAAAGGAAAAATTTACTCTGCTAAAGAAATTGAGTGACTTAGCTAAAGATATTAAAATCATTTTGATGCAAACAATAGATGATATTAATTTTTTGAAACCTGAAGATGAAGAATACATTGAGCGTGATTTTGAAATATTATATTTATTAGCACTTCCCAGAGGGCATATTAGAAAAGTTGTAGCACAATATAACATGAAAAAACACATTGGTGATGAAGATTGTGTAATTTCTAAAGTAATTTCTGATTTGGAAGTGTTAAACATTCACAGGACGCCGATGAATTGTTTGACTATATTAAAAGTATCAGAGAAATTTTATGATGAAAATCCTGTGAACAGAACTAAAATGCTTGAACGTATTTTAATAATGCTTTTTGAACGGCCTGAGATACCAACATATAAATCTCGTCCAGATGTGACTGATTGTGAATATGTTTTAGGATTTTTTTGCGAAAGCTTAATCAAGTCTAAAATTTATACATTTTCTAGAGATGATTTTTCAAAAAAAATATCATTATTTTCAAAAGAAAAGCTAATTACAATCGAAGATGATTTAGTATTCGACATATTATATGAAAATAACATAATAGTCAAAAGAGATTCTGTATTTGCTTTTAGATCGACTTATTGGTTATATTATTTTGCAGCCCAAAGAATGCACCATGAAGATAGTTTCGCTGAATATATGTTTAAAGATAAAAATTATCTTGCCTTTCCTGAAATCATTGAATTTTATACAGGTATTGATAGAAGAAGAGAAAATGCTTTAAAAATATTAACAGATGATTTAACTGCTATATGTGATATAGTATATCAGAAAGTTGGAATAGAAGATGGTATGAATCCATATAAAATGGTTAAATGGCAACCAACGAATGAAAGTCTTCAGCGAATGCAGAATTTTGTTGGTGAAAATGTAATGAAGTCAAGTTTGCCAGTAGCTGTAAAAGATGAATATGCTGATAAAAGGTATGATCAAACTAAACCATACAATCAAAGTGTTAACACAATTTTTGAAGAATATTCACTACACTCCTTATTGTTTAGCATCAAATCAGCTTCTAGGGCACTTCGTAACAGTGATTTTGTAAACCCCGAATTAAAGAAGAGAACATTAAGTGAGATAATGAGAAGTTGGGAACAAGTTTCAAAAGTATTAATAGCATTGACTCCAATACTTGCTGATCAAGGCGAAGCGGCTTTTGAAGGACAACATTTTTTTCTTTCAGGAAACTTTGGTGATTCAAGAGAAGAAAAGATTCATAGTATATTAAATGTTATTCCTAATAATGTTGTAAACTTTTTTAAAAATGAGTTGTTTTCAAATAAAATAGGTTCATTATTGTATAATCAAATTGTAAATGAACAAAATGAACTCAAAAAACTTGAGTTAATATTGCTCTTAATTTTTGAACGACCAAAAAACTGGAAAAATGAAGTTCAACGTTATATCAGCGGATTAAGTAAAGATTCATTTTATTTATATAAAACTTTGAGAGCTTTAAAATCAGAATATAGTTACAGTTATGCAAGTCCTGAAACACTAAAAGAAATAGCTATTTTAATAAAAGTTTGCATTGCCAAACATCAATTTGGAGATTCTAATCCAAGTAGCAAGATATCAAAAATTCCTAATAGTGTAATACCAACAAGAACAGTTGATAACGAAGACGAAGACGATAGTATTATAAAAACTAAAGATAATTGATTTTACTAAATAACATGTGAATAACTTTATGAAGTATATCCAAAATCAGGAATCCCACCACGGTAAAAAGACTTTCAGGGAGGAGTACTTAAACCTGTTGAAAGAGACGGAAACGGAGCATGATGAGCGTTATATCTTCAAAGACCCTATATGAGTATTTAATCCCTGACGGGATTTTCATTGGACAGATACAATAATCACAAAAAAGAACTAACTTTATTCCTGGCAGAAGAGCCGGCAGAACTGTATTCTAACGAATTGAAAATCTAAGTATATGCATACTCATTTAGCACTGCTTCGTGGCATTAACGTTTCAGGACACAAACTCATCAAAATGGAAGACCTGCGCCGTTCCCTCGAGGGAGTAGGATTTCTCAACGTCCGCACCTATATCCAGTCCGGCAATGTATTTGTCAGTACCGATGAAGCCGATGCGGGAATTGTAGCTGAAAGTATCAGGAAAGCCATTCTTCATTCGTTTGGACACGATGTGCCTGTACTCATCATAGGACGTGACGACCTGCTGGCCTGTCTGGAACGCAACCGCTTTTTGGATGAAGAAGGCGTAGACCTTAAAAAACTCTATGTCTCCTTTGTCTCCGCCGAAGTACCCGACCAAATGATTACCCAGCTCAACCTCAATTTCATCGAACCCGATAAAATCCAGCTGGACGGCAGACGCATCTACCTCAAGTACTTTTCGTCACCCTCCAATACCAAACTCGACAATAAGTGGATTGAAAAAAGCATGAACGTTATTTCCACCACCCGCAACTGGAATACCGTCAATAAACTGCTTGAGATGTTTGGGTGAAAATTATTATGAATTATAAATGTTGAATTTTGAATTAGACTTTATACGATTGGATAACCTTCATTCAAAATTTAGAATTCGGCATTCAAAATAAAATACTTCCATAATGTAAATCAGAATCCGCAACTGAATACGGTCAACAAGTTGCTTGAGATATTTGGGTAAAAATTATTATGAATTATAAATGTTGAATTTTGAATTAGACTTTGTGTGATGGGATAACCTTCATTCAGAATTTAGAATTCAGCATTCAAAATAAAATTCTTCCATAATGTAAATCAGAACCCGCAACTGAATACGGTCAACAAGCTGCTTGAGATGTTTGGGTAAAAATTATTATGAATTATAAATGTTGAATTTTGAATTACACTTTTCGTAGATTGGATAGCCATCATTCAAAATTTAGAATTCAGCATTCAAAATAAAATACTTCCATAACCTCAAATCCGAATTCTATCCTTAAATTTGGGATTCTAAATTTTTAAAAACAACATAATTATGAAAAGAAATGCGACCGCCGTATGGCAAGGCTCAGTAAAAGAAGGTAAAGGAGCACTTACTACTCAAAGTACCGTATTAAACAATACCCAATATTCTTTCGGTTCCCGTTTTGAAGAAGGCATCGGGACTAATCCGGAAGAACTTGTGGCTGCTGCCCACTCAGGCTGTTTTACTATGCAGCTTTCGGCATTCATAGGAGAAGCAGGGTTTGAAGCTGAAAATATCGAAACCAAATGTGTAATCGATTTCCAAAACGGAACTATAGTAGGTTCCCATCTGACTGTTGAAGCTAAAATTCCGGGAATCAGCAATGATACCTTTCAGGAGTTGGTGACCAAAGCTGAAAAGCAATGCCCTATTTCAAGACTGCTGAATACCGCTATTACTTCATCAGCGACACTACTTTAAGAATTATTTTTTTAGAATATTATAACCTCATTTCTTTTTTTTGGAATGAGGTTTTTTTATGCATTAAAAATGTAAATTAGCGAATAAAATAGTTTAGTATGAGTTCTAAAGAAACAGTCAAAAGCGCCATTTCGGGCTTGGAAACCCCAAAAAAAGACAGCGTATCCTGCAACAGCATCCGACAGCCTATTCTGGATATTATAAAAGAAGATCACCCTGATTTGGACATGACACAATCCATTTCGGTTGGGGAACTCAATATTTACAGGGAAAAATACATTTCAAGGTTCCTACAGTCAGAAGTAGGAGAGCTCAACGACCTACACAAGAACGTTCTCAAAGCCATGACCGATGACAAGTCGCTGGTGAGCAAAGTGGAAGACGAACCGGACAATCGTACTTTTGGGCAACGGGTAGCCGACAATGTGGCTGATTTTGGCGGAAGCTGGACTTTCATCATCGCCTTTTTTGTTTTCATCTTGGTATGGATTGCCGGGAATGTTTATATCCTGGCCAACAAAGGTTTTGACCCGTATCCGTTTATACTGCTCAACCTGATTCTTTCATGTCTCGCATCACTGCAGGCTCCGATTATTATGATGAGTCAAAACCGGCAGGAGGAAAAAGATAGAGAACGTGCCAAAAAAGACTATATGATTAACCTGAAATCGGAATTAGAAATCAGGCTACTAGATGATAAATTAGACCATCTAATAATGCACCAACAACAAGAACTGATAGAAATACAAAAGGTTCAGATTGAAATGATGAATGATATTTTGACCCGAATTGAAAATAGTGGCAAAGTAGCAAAGTAGCAAAGTGGCAAAGTGGCAAAGTGGTGAAGTGGTAAAGTGGTAAAGTGGCTAAGTAGCAAAGTGGTGAAGTAGTATCTTAACCTGGATAACTCTGTAACTCTGCAACTCTGTAACTCTGCAACTCTGTAACTCTGTAACTCTGTAACTCTGCAACTCTGTAACTTTGTAACTTTGTAACTCTGTAACTCTGTAACTCTGTAACTCTGTAACTCTGTAACTCTGTAACT
>CAMFLD010000132.1 GCA_945957245.1 uncultured Flavobacterium sp.
TCTCAGGCCAAAAACCCTTAGGCGAACATTCAAGTATTTTTGCAATCTCATTAAGATGCTTGATATTGTATTTGGCTTTTTTAGAAGGCGCCTCGATATCTGAAATAAAAGTAGTGCTTTTGCCTAAAGCCAATGATAAAGAAACCTGGCTGTAGCCTTTCTTTTCCCGTAGCTCTTTAACCTTAGCTATTATATACTTCTCTATAGTGTCAAGTGAATCATGCATACTACAAAATGAATCAAAACTTAGAGTTGATGCTTTTCTTCCTAGGTGTGAAACTATGCCTTGTCCTTATTCGAAACAAGCAGCTCACAAATATCTACATTCAAAAAATCAGCGATTTTCAGCAGTTCTTTAAGATGAGGTTGAGATTTATTGATACACCAGTTGGAAACCGTGTGTTCGTTCTTTTCAAGTTGAGCCGCCAGTTCTTTTTGGCTTACACCTTTGCGAACTAAAACCTCTTTTATTTTATTAATTCTTTCATCCATAGCCCAAAAGTAAGGAATGTAAGTTATTTATGTACTAATGAAATTGAGTGTTTCATTAATTAAATATTATTTTGTTAAAAATATTTGCATTAATGTAATTTTATATTACATTTACTATATCATTAAAACCAAATAATCTATTCCATGACAACCTCAAATTCACAAGCTCCACAACCCACACTTATAGAAACGCTGCAAACCTTGGCAAAAGGAAATTTAGTTCTGCTCGAGTCATTAAATAACAATGCAGGGCAAAAGAACGGGAGCTATGTAACCGTTATGGAAAACATAGCTGCTATTGTCAAAATAAGTCAGCAGGCACTCGATAATCTCGACCGCTCAGCTACGACTCAGGAAACCGCCGCCAGCATTAGCAGGGTGTTGGGAATGATTCTTGAACTTATTCCTTACGAAGAAGCTGACCTGCTCGATTGGTTCAGGGAATCGTTCCTTATCCACAAAGAACGTTATGAAATTCCTTTGGAAAACTATTTCCTAACCATGCCTTCGGCTATACAGGAAAATTAATATCCTTCAAAACCTTCAATTTGCTGCTCTTTTGTCCTGAAACAAAAGAAACTAAAGTCTTTTATGACGGTATAAACTATTTGGAGTCAACAAAATTTAACTCCGAGGTGCGTTTTTTCACCCATGATAAACTTCAAATCCCTATTTTTACACATCTGTCCGGACAGATTCCAAACGATAAACAATTTTAAGATTATGTCACAAAAACGCCTTTTCCTGCTAGACGCTTACGCCTTGATTTTCCGTGGGTATTATGCTTTTATCAAAAACCCCCGCATCAATTCGAAAGGAATGGATACTTCGGCTATTATCGGATTTATGAACTCGCTGATGGATGTTATCAAACGTGAAAAACCAGACCATTTAGCCGTAGCTTTTGACAAAGGTGGAAGCGATTACCGTTTGGAAATGTACACCGAGTATAAAGCCAACCGTGACGAAACTCCCGAAGCCATCAAGATTGCTGTTCCTTATATCCATCAATTGCTTGAAGCCATGCATATTCCCATTATCGAAAAAGCCGGTTTTGAGGCAGACGATTTAATAGGGACTTTGGCTAAAAAAGCCGAGAAAGAAGGCTATCAGGTGTTTATGGTAACGCCCGATAAGGATTTTGGACAGTTGGTTTCTGAAAATATTTTCATGTACCGCCCCGCTCGATTAGGGAATGATATCGAAATTTGGGGCGTTGAAGAAGTAAAGCAAAAATTTGAAATAGAAGATCCGCTTCAGGTGATTGATTTTCTGGCGATGATGGGCGATGCTGTAGATAACATTCCGGGACTGCCGGGAGTAGGCGAAAAGACCGCTAAGAAATTTCTAGCCGAATATGGTTCGATAGAAAACCTGCTCGACAACACGCATCAGCTTAAAGGTGCCATAAAAGACAAAATTGAAGCTAACAAAGAACAGGGATTGCTTTCTAAAAAATTGGCCACCATTCTGCTTGATTGTCCGGTTGAGTTCGACGAAGAAGCCTTCGAACTCTCAAAACCCGATGTAGAAAAAACAGATGCGCTGTTTATGGAACTCGAATTCCGTCAGCTAAAAGCACAGTTTGACAAGTTTTTTGGAACAGGCAAAGACTATGATGAAATTGAAACGAATGGTGATGTTGCTAATGGAGAAACTACTGCTAAACCTGCCAAAAAAGCACCGCCTAAAAATGAAAACCAGTTTGATTTGTTTGGTTTCACTGACGATGAAGAAGCCGAACCCAAACCGCATTCCTATTATGCCACGCTCGAAAATACCGACCACAATTATACCATCATTCAGGGCGAACTCGGAACCAAGTTGTTTCAGCAAAATCTGATGAACCAAACCGCTGTTTGCTTTGATACCGAAACAACCGGAATTGATGCGCTCAATGCGGAACTGGTGGGAATGTCATTTGCCTGGGAAAAAGGAAAAGCCTTTTATGTTCCGTTTCCTGAAAATCAAACCGAAGCGCAGGCTTTGGCAGACAAATTCAAGCCGTTTTTTGAAAATGAAGCCATCGAAAAAATTGGACAAAATGTAAAATACGATTTAAAAGTATTGTCTAAATACGGAATCCACATCAAAGGAAAGCTGTTTGACACCATGATTGCCCATTACCTGATTAATCCGGACATGCGCCACAATATGGATGTATTGAGTGAAACCTATTTGAAATATTCGCCAAAATCCATCGAAACGCTTATTGGTAAAAAAGGGAAAGGCCAGTTGTCCATGCGTGATGTGCCATTAGAAGATATCAAAGAATACGCCGCTGAAGATGCCGATATTACGTTGCAGCTAAAAGAAGTGTTCAGCCCGATATTAGACAAGGCCGAAACCAAAAAATTATTCGAGGAAATAGAAATTCCGCTTATTCCGGTATTGGCCGATATGGAAATGGAAGGCATCAATCTTGATGAAGACTTCCTGAAGAAAATGTCGGTTGATATGCAGAAAGATATCGCCGAATTTGAGAAAAAAATATACGAAGAAGCGGGAGAACAATTCAATTTGGCTTCGCCAAAGCAATTGGGAGATATTTTATTTGAAAAACTAAAAATTGGCGGCAGCAAACAAAAGAAAACTAAGACCGGGCAATATGCTACAGGGGAAGAAGTACTTTCTTATTTGGCTAACGAACACCAAATCGTAAAAGATATTTTAGAATGGCGTCAAATGGTGAAACTGTTGAGTACCTACATTGATGCTCTTCCAACACAGGTAGACCCAAAAACCAATCGTGTTCATACGGATTATATGCAGACGGTAGCAGCCACAGGACGTTTGAGTTCCAATAACCCCAACCTGCAAAATATCCCTATCCGTACAGAAAGAGGCCGATTGATTCGGAAAGCCTTCATCGCCCGAGACGAAAACTACACCTTGCTTTCTGCCGATTATTCGCAGATAGAACTTAGGATTATTGCCGCCTTATCGGGTGAGGAAAACATGATTAAAGCTTTTCAGAACCATGAGGACATTCACAGAAGTACCGCTGCAAAAGTGTTTAATGTAGCTTTGGATGAAGTAACAAAAGAGCAAAGAAGCAACGCCAAAACAGTTAATTTTGGAATCATCTATGGTGTTTCGGCATTCGGTCTCAGCAACCAAACTTCGCTAACCCGAAGCGAAAGTGCCGCTTTGATTGATGCCTATTATAAAACCTATCCAAGATTAAAATCATACATGTCAGAACAGGTTGATTTTGCCCGTCAGAATGGATATGTGCAAACTGTTTTGGGAAGACGCCGTTATTTGAAAGATATCAATTCAGCCAATGCGGTAGTGCGTGGTGCAGCGGAACGAAATGCGGTGAATGCCCCAATTCAGGGTTCTGCAGCAGACATTATCAAGATAGCCATGATTAATATCCATAAAAAACTGACTTCAGAAAACTGGAAATCCAAAATGCTGTTGCAGGTGCATGATGAGTTGGTGTTTGATGTACATAATTCAGAGATAGAAAAAATCCAACCAATGATCAAACACGAAATGGAAAATGCCTTTAAAATGGCAGTGCCGTTGGAAGTAGAACTTGGTTTAGGTCAAAACTGGCTTGAGGCGCACTAAGCTATGAGAAAGCTCTTTACACATTATTTGTTTCTTCCAATGTCATTTCCTCTATTGGTTTCAATAATAGCAGGTATTGCGAGTTTGGCAAACAATGGATTTGTAGCCACATATGGTGTTAACAAAACTGTGGGTTGGGCATGGGATATTACAAATTCGGTGTACTGGCAATTTTTGCTTTATCCGTTTTATTTACTGACATATACTTTTTTGGCGTTATTTAAGGTTAAAACAAAATATGAATTGTCACTAACCCATTTTTTTCTTATTGTAATCCCAATGACACTGTTTTTTGTGTTTCCTGCTGTTACATTATTCGCTCCGATTTTGAGCTTTATAGTTTTTGTATTGAATGTAATAAGTTCACTTCGTTTCAAATTGAGAAATGAATGGGGCTGAAGCATAGTGAAGCCGTCACGTTTGATTAAATAAAATTTTATATAATCCATCATATTAAAAGAAAATATCCATGAAAAAACTCTTTTACCTATTCGTTCTTACCACTTCAGTTGCTTTTTCCCAACAAACGAAGTTCCGGAAAATCGACAGCCTGCTCACTTTTCTGAATACCAATAATAAGTTTATGGGTTCGGTAGCTATCCGTCAGAACGGAGCTGTGGTATTTTCTAAAGCCTATGGTTTTGCAGATGTGGATTCTAATAAAAAGCTCGACGAAAACACCAAGCTTAAAATAGGCTCCATAACCAAAACCTTTACGGCTACCATGATTATGCAGCTCATTGATGAAAAGAAATTGAGTCTGGAAACCAAGCTTTCAAAATTCTTTCCCAAAATTGTAAATGCAGACAAAATCAACATTCACGATTTACTGCATCACAGAACGGGAATTCCGGATTACCTGAATGACGACCCTAAGGCTGGAGATTACATCTATATTGATAACAAAAGAACCGATCTAATCAAACGCATTGAAGGATATACTTCGGCATTTGAACCTAAATCGCAATACAAATACAGCAATTCCAACTACAATTTACTGGGCTATATTCTGGAAGACATTACTAAGAAAAGTTATTCCCAGAACCTGAATGAAAGAATCATCAATAAAATTGGATTGAAAAATACCCGTTTTCCTGATAAAATTGATTTATCAAAAAATGAAGGCTACTCGTTTATTTTTGATGGTAAGAACTGGGAAAAAGTTCCGGAGTGGAGCAGTTCACTGGCATTTTCTGCCGGAGCCATCATGTCAACTCCTAATGATTTGAATGCCTTTTTAAATGCACTTTTTGATGGGAAATTAGTTTCAAAAACAGCATTAGAACAAATGAAAACCATGGAAGATACTTATGGGAAAGGGTTAATCATTGCCCCATTTGGAGAAAAGAAATTTTACGGACACACTGGCGGGATAGAAAGTTTCAGAGCAGCAGTGGGTTATTCACCGGAAGAAAATACAAGTTTTGCCATTATTGTAAATGGAGACAATTACGACCGTAACAATATCATGATTGGAGTTTTGAGTCTGTTTTATGGAGAACCCTACACATTCCCTGATTTAAAAGGATTTGCAGTAAACAAAGATATTTTGCACAAATACGCAGGGAATTATTCCTCCAAAGCACTACCGCTTAAAATTACAGTTACAGAAACCCAAGATGGACTATCTGCGCAGGCAACAGGCCAAAGCGCCTTTCCTTTGACGGCAAAAAGCGATACGGAATTTGTATATGAAGCAGCCCGTATCAGGATGATTTTTGGCGACAATAAATTTACGTTAAAACAAGGCGGAATGGACTTTGAGTTTACGAAAGAGTAAAAATGCGAAACTTATTTTTATCACTGGTTTTATTTTCTGGCCTTGCTAATGCACAGGAAGAATATTATCTGGAAGGTAAGATTAATAAGGCTTCCATTTTTATGACGATCGATGTTTATGGGTCGGATGCTGATAATGTACAAGCCACCTATTTTTACAAGAGTTCGTTGAAAGATATTCAATTAGAAGGCAATCAAAATAAAACGTCTTTTAATCTGGTGTTTAAGGATTATAGTACCAATGTGGAAAAGCCATTTGAAAAATTTGAACTTACTAAATCAAAAGATAATAGTTTTAAAGGGTTCTGGATTAATAAAAACGGTAAGAAATTCCCGGTCAGCCTGAAACCAATAAATTTTTCAAAATACGCTAAGGCAAGTATTGAAATCCAAAACAAAATGGATGCTGTCAAATTAAGTCTTCTTGAATTCAAACAGGATTCAGTTTCAGTTTATAAAGGAAAACAGTTTACCTGGTTTTCTGAAAAGCATTGTGAATCGCCATTCTTTAGGCTTGGAGGTAATTTCCCGGATAAAAATAAATCGGTAGTGAATCCTGTTTTGCAAAAAATTCACCTTGAAAACACACTTAACCAGTTGGACTGCTCTTCAAGATACAGTTACAGCGAAGGGAAAAACATCGAATACACTATTGGAATCCATTATTTGAATGCAAATCTTCTGGGATTTCAGGTATTCAGTTCCTGGGATTGTGGTGGAGCTCATCCTGATTTTGGAGGTAAAGGCTATTTATTTGACCTTAATAACGGGAAAGAATATCAATTAGATCAAATCATTGCCTTTGATAAAAGTGTGACTACCGAAGCACAGAGCAGTTTCGAACTTTATGCTGCATATCGCACCAATTTTTTTGCACCAAAACTTTATGCCTTAATTGACCAAAATGAACATTTCCAAAAGCCAAAAGATGATGCAGAAGACTGTGATTATACCGATTTGGAAATCTGGGACTTTCCATCTTGGAATTTTACCGAAAAAGGCATAGAATTTACGCCCATATTTGCCCGTTACATGCGTGCATGCGAGACTTCATTCCTGGTGACATTTAAACAGCTCGAACCCTATAGAAATAGTAGTTTTCCTTATGAATTAAGGTAGTTTTCTGTTATTTTTTAGGTTGACAATGGGTAAACATAGCCTTGGTCCGTTTTTTTGAGCCGAAATAATTAGTAATTTTAAGAAATCAAAAATGCTATGAATTTTGGAAACACTAAAAACCATTCTTTACTTTTCTATTTTCAGTTATCCGCTGAAGATTGAAGAAATCCATAGTTACACCAACTATGCTTCAATAGAAGATACCGAAAAGGAGCTGAATCATTTGATTGAGGAAAAAATCCTTCGGAAAGTGGATGATTTTTATGTCTATGGAAGCGATTTGGATTCGGTCATAAAAAGACTTCGTGGGAATATGTATGC
>CAMFLD010000133.1 GCA_945957245.1 uncultured Flavobacterium sp.
GACAGCCTTCATTGAACATATTGCATTCCAGACTGCATTGGCTCTGCCAAAAAAACAAGGAATTTTATTGGCAACGGGCGGTGGAGCCTACAACACCTTTCTGATCCAACAGATACAGCTTCAACTGCCGGATATGAAAATTATCATACCCGATGCTAAAATTCTGGAATACAAAGAAGCTTTGATCTTTGGTTTACTTGGCGTTTTGAAACTACGGGAAGAAATTAATGTTTTGAGCAGTGTTACAGGAGCTGGACAGGACCATTCTTCGGGGGTTATTTTTTAAGCTTAAATTAAGACCGAACTTCTTTCTTTTTCATAAATTAGCTATTCAAACCATAAAATTATAATACCATGAGAAAATTGTTTTTTGCTGCTATAGCATTACTGGGATTGACATTCGGTGCCAATGCACAGGATAAATCAAAAAAAGCGCCACCACCTCCACCACCAAAAGAAGCTAAAGCTCCTATGAAAAAAGATGGAACTCCTGATAAACGTTTCAAAGAAAACAAAGAGGCTAAAGGTCCTTTAAAAAAAGACGGAACTCCAGACAAACGTTTTAAAGAAAATAAAGATTCAAAAGCTAAAGCACCTGTAAAAAAGGATGGTACTCCTGACAAACGTTTTAAAGAAAATAAAAAATAAGAAATAAAAAACGCCACTCCAATGAGTGGCGTTTTCAGTTATTGAATTTTAGGGTTATTCTTTTATAAATCGCTTCACAACTGTCGTTCCTTTCATTTCAAGCTCCAACAAATAAACATTTGGAGTCAGTCCGGAAACATTTACTGTTCCATTCTCCACGATACCTTTGGCCACTTGCTGACCTAATGAATTCACAATTATATAGTTGGCATTTTCAGAATCAGTAACATTCAAAACATCTCCTTTTACCGGATTGGGATGCAATTTGATTGAGGCCAAATTAGCATCAGAACCTGAAGGACGGTTATTCAAACCGCTACAGGTATCTGTTGCAAAAGAATCCCATTCACCTGCCAAATTAAATGTAGTATTTGGAGATAAAACAGAAGCTTTTCTTCTTAAGGTAACATCAATAGCAAAATTTGCAGTCCCTCCATTGAATGTTCCAATAATATCAATCAACACGCCATTTTTAAATAAACCTACCGCATCATTTCCATTAAATGTAAGTTCGGAACCTCCGGTAGAAACATTTGCTGTTGCAGCATCATAGCAGGATAAATTAATAGCACTGTTGACCATAACGAATTTGGCACCATTATTAAGGGTTCCGCTAAGTGTAATTCCGGTACTCCAGGCTCCGGAACCGTTAGTTTGTTTTTTTACTGTGTAAATAGAAAGACTAACAGCAGCTCCTGTATTATTGGCAATTTCCAATGCTTTGTTATTGGATGTTCCTTCAATGTACTCTGAAAACATTAAGTCAGTTGCATTGGTAGAGTTGGCCAAAGTAGTAACATTGGCTGTATTACTTGCAGCCGAAATATTTCCCGCCGCATCCTTAGCTTTAACGGTAAATGCATAAGCTGTTGAAGCTGTTAAACCTGTCACAGCATAAGTCGTAGCAGTAGTGGTTGACCCAATTAAAGAAGTTCCCTGATAAACATCATATCCGGTAACAGCAACATTATCCGTTGATGCAGTCCATGATAAATTAGTCGTTGTTTGAGTAGTTCCGGATGCAGTTAAGCTTGTCGGTGCAGTTGGTGCCGTAGTATCAGATGCTGCTAATGTGGTTACGTTTACTGAATTACTGGCTGCTGAAATATTCCCTGCCGCATCCTTAGCTTTTACTGTAAAAGTATAGGCAGTAGAAGCTGTTAATCCGGTTACAGCAAACGTTGTGGCTGTTGTAGTAGAACCTTTTAAGGTTGATCCTTGATATACATCATAGCCGGTAACGCCAACATTATCTGTTGATGCCGTCCATGATAAATTAGTAGTTGTCTGCGTAGTCCCTGAAGCGGCTAAACTTGTTGGCGCTGTTGGCGCTGTAGTATCTGATGTGCCGGCAGTAATAGTAAAATTGGTATTGGAAACATCAAAGAAAATATGATTGGTTCCTTTTACCATAATACGATTGGTAGTTCCGGGTGTATTCGGAATGGTAACTGCCTGCGTTCCGTCATTTGGCGTAGCCGCCAACAATGTTGACCAGGTTGTTCCGCCATTAGTTGAAATCAAAATATCTACATTGGCACAATTTACACCATTAGCCGTTGTTCCGGCTACTGACCAGGTAACGGTCTGAGTACTGCCTCCAACGTAAGAAACAGCTGTATTTGGTGATGTTACTGCAAATGGTCCGGCTGTGGAGTTTACAGTTACTATCATATCATCACTATTGTTTCCTGCACCTCCTGCCCTGTTATCACGAACTGTAAATCTGAAATTCAGGGTTCTCGCTACCGATGGCAATGCTTCTACTGTGATTTCACTACCTGCCGTAGTGGTTGCTCCGGTTAATACTGATGACATTTTAGGGAAATAACGGGTTGGAGAAGTTGTAGGTGTATATGATCTGAAATCAACACCGGTTGTTTTAGTAGCGCTCGGAGCTGCAGAAGTAGTCTGAGAATCCATTTGCTCCCAATTGTAAGTAAGCGTATCTCCATTGGCATCGGTTCCGGTTCCGGTTAGCATGAACGGTGTGCTTTTAGGAATAGTATAATCCAATCCTGCATTGGCGGTTGGGATAGAATTTCCTGTAGCCGAATTGGTCTGGCAGGTTGTAGTTTTAATAAAATTGGTTACCTGCTGAATACTCACGGCATGGAAATAAGGATCCGAATGCGGCTGAACATCTAGCGTAGTAATTCCAGCATATCCCATAATTGTAGAACCTGATCCGGGCTCTACCTGAACCCCTGTCGATTCATTGCTATGAGTAAAAGTATGATTAGCTCCAAACTGATGTCCCATTTCATGAGCTACATAATCGATATCAAAATTATCTCCAGATGGTATCCCATCGGCTGGAGAAGTATATCCACTACCTTTATAATTGTTAGGATAAGTAACTCCTGTATCTACGAACGTAGACATATCATTGCTGCAAACACATCCGATGCATCCTGCGTTTCCTCCGCCTCCGGTAGCTCCAAAAAGGTGCCCAATGTCAAAATTGGCATTCCCAATTACGGAACTAAGAGTATTCATTAACTGCAGATTCCAGTTATCAAGACTAGTTGCCGGTGAATAAGGGTCTGTTGATGCATTGGTATAAATTACCGAATCAGTATTGGCAATCAAATTCATGTGCACTGCAAAATCTTTTTCAAAAACTCCATTAACACGGGTAAGACTGTTATTGATAGCAGCCAAAGCTAGTGCTTTCGTGCCTCCAAAATAAGCAGTGTATTCTCCGGTTACTGACATAGCAAGACGATAAGTCCTCAACGTTGAATCATCAGCATTAGGTCTGGCTGCAATCTGGCTACCCAAATCCTGACGGGCATGTTCGATTATTTTACACTCAAACCGGTTTAACGAACCTGCTCTGTCACCTCTGCGATAAACTGCGTAAGTACTTAGGTTAGTCGTATATGGCTCGATAAATTCCGCACTTTGATCCGCTCTGATCACCATTGTTTGTAAACCTAGTGGAGACAAACTGATGTAAATTGTTGAAGTCGGATTTTCTATCCCTTGTCCGACATAGGATTTGATTTCCGGATAACGTGCTGCCAGTTCCGGATCCATATTCGAAAATTCCTGCATACGGTATTGCTCGAGTACGCCTTCAGCATTCGGGAAGGATACTACCACATTAGATTTGACTGATGCAAAACGTTTCGGAGCATTACTTAATGACTGCTTTAAGCCATTAATATCTAATGCAAATAAGTGGGGATTTCTGAGTGTCAATTTGTTGGCAACTACATTTTCATCGGCTTTTTTGGTGGTAGCCGACCACGAAGTTCTTCCTGATTGGGCATAGGAAAAACTTGAGATTGCCAAGGCTGCAATCACGAGTAATTTATTTTTCATGCTATATTAATTGGTTAGATTAGACGTCAAATATATTGATTTCTCATTACCGATGACCGATTGTTGAAAACTTGTTATTCATTTAACAATTAAAACACAATAATTTTAAATGATACTAACATTTTACTGACGATTATTTAATGCGATTTATAGAAAATCAACAATGTCAATTCTATTTTTTATACCTTTTTCTCTAATCGTAATTACTATATTTGCACCCAAACAAACTAACTAAACCCTAATGAAAGAGTTACTTAAAAAATTTGAAAATAAACAACCTGAAATAGTATTTAACTGGAAAGATTCTGAAACTGAAGCTGAAGGATGGACTGTAATCAATTCGCTTCGCGGAGGTGCTGCCGGAGGTGGAACCCGAATGAGAAAAGGCCTTGATATGAATGAAGTGCTTTCGCTTGCGAAAACAATGGAAGTAAAGTTCTCTGTATCTGGCCCTGCCATTGGAGGAGCAAAATCAGGAATTAATTTTGACCCGAATGATCCTCGCAAAAAAGGGGTTTTACAACGCTGGTACAAAGCAGTTTCTCCCCTATTAAAAAGCTATTACGGAACCGGAGGTGACTTGAATGTTGACGAAATCCACGAAGTAATTCCTATGACAGAAGAATGTGGTGTTTGGCATCCGCAGGAAGGGGTTTTTAATGGACATTTTAAACCAACAGAAGCCGATAAAATCAACAGGATTGGCCAATTACGTCAAGGCGTAATTAAGGTTATTGAAAATCCAAAATTCTCTCCGGATGTATTGCGTAAATACACTGTTGCCGATATGATTACCGGTTATGGTGTAGCCGAAGCAGTCCGCCATTTTTACCATATTTACGGCGGTGATGTTCAAGGTAAAAAAGCTATTGTTCAGGGATTTGGAAACGTAGGTTCTGCTGCAGCCTTTTATTTGGCCGAAATGGGCGCTAAAGTTATCGGGATTATAGACCGTGATGGCGGTGTAATTAATGAAGAAGGATTTACTTTTGAAGAAATAAAAAGATTATTCCTGAATAAGGACGGTAACAAACTGGTCGCAGAAAAAATGATTCCTTTTGCCGAAATCAATGACAAAATATGGAAACTTGGTGCAGACATCTTTGCACCATGTGCCGCTTCAAGACTTGTAACCAAAGAACAAATTGATAATCTAATCCATAATGGCCTTGAAGTTATTTCATGTGGTGCCAATGTTCCTTTTGCAGATAAAGAGATATTCTTTGGCCCAATCATGGAAGACACAGACAGCAAAGTAAGTCTGATTCCTGATTTTATTTCGAACTGTGGAATGGCAAGGGTTTTTGCTTATTTCATGGAAAAGAAAGTACAGATGACAGACGAAGCTATTTTTTATGATATATCAGAAACCATCAAAAAGGCATTGGAAAAAGCAAATAGCTTAAATGCTGACAAGAAGAATATCAGTGCTACAGCTTTTGAAATTGCTTTGAAACAATTGGTTTAACAAAAAAATAAGGTGTTTTTGCACAATATTTGATACATTTATGCGTTTAAAACCATAGACACAATCTATAAAAGATGAGCGCAATCCGATTACTAGCAAAAATTATGGACAAGGCGGGCGACAAAATTGCCTATGCCCCCGGGACTGACAGACAAAAATCAATTGTTCTGGCCATATTACTATATGCCTTACTTTTATTGCTATTACTGTTGTTCCGTTTTTGGCCTCCTGCCAACCTTAAGCTCATGGGTGGCGGTGGCGGTGGCGGCATCGAAATGAATTTCGGCGACAGTGACTTTGGTATGGGTGAAAACTACAAGAGTGAAGTACTTAATGTAAAAGATCAGGCTAAGGTAACTCCAACGGTAACTTCTCCAGACGATGATGTGATTTCAGATGATAATTCGGATGACAATAATGCCGTGATTCCTAAAAAAGACATTAAAAAAACACCAACGCCTGTTGTACCGAAAGATGTTAAACCTGTTCCTGAAAAACCAAAAGTTTCCAAAAATGCCAACGATGCTCTGGCCAGCATCTTAGGAAATAAAGGAGGCGACGGTAATGATAACCGTTCCGGAAATAAAGGAAGTGCCAATGGCAACCTAAACTCCAGTGGTTATTATGGCAATGGAAGCGGAAATGGCACCGGAGGAGGAAACGGAACTGGTAACGGAACCGGAAATGGCAGTGGTAATGGCCCCGGCTCGGGAAGCGGAAGCGGCGGAGGTAATGGTGCAGGATATTCTTTAGGCAATAGAAAAAACTTAAACAAACCAGCTCCTAACAACCCTTGCGGAAACGAATCCGGAAGAGTTGCCGTTCAGATAGTAGTTGATCGTAACGGAAATGTTGTAAGTGCAACTCCGGGAGCTCAAGGCACAACCAATAGTGATGGCTGCCTTGCCGCTCAAGCTAAAAAAGCTGCAATGGAAACCAAGTGGAGTCCCGACAGTAATGCGCCGGAAAAGCAAGTAGGTAAAATCATTTATGTTTTCACGTTAAACTAGCATGAGAGTCTTTATTTCTGCTTTGGTTCTATTAATGGGCTCTTCTGGATTTGCCCAACTCAAAACAAAAATATATAGCGAAAAAACTCAGGATGGTTTTACTGTTTTGGCCGATAATGATGAAGTTTGTCCGGTTTCGATGAAAATTGACCTCGAATTGACGAATCTTTCTTCATCCAATGGAAATCATAAGATTTTTGTTGTTCCTGCAAAAACCAAAGGGTTTGCCATTACCAAACTTCAGCTAATCAGTACAAATACGGGAGCAGGTTACAAAACCAAATCCCAGCAAAATTATGGAGATGCAACCTTAACGCAAACTCCTGATTATAGTTATTCGCTTCCTTTTGCAAAAGGAAAATCATTTAATGTTTATCCGGGATATAACGGAAGCTTTTCACATCACAATGAAAATTCGCTTGATTTTACTATGCCAATCGGTTCTGAAATCCTTGCTGCCCGTGATGGTATTGTAGTTAAAGTTATTCAAAACAATAATCAAGGATGTCCGGATATCAGTTGTGCGGCCTATAACAATTATATTTTGGTATATCACAATGACGGTACGTTTGCTCAGTACGTACATTTAAAGCAAAATGGTGCTTTGGTTAAAGAAGGCGACATCATCAAAGAAAATGACCTTATCGGCTATAGTGGCGATACCGGATGGGCCAACGGACCTCATTTGCATTTTATGGTTTTCATTCAACGAATAGAAAAACCGGAAACACTCAAGACTAAGTTTAAGATTAATGACGGCAAGGACATCCAATATTTGACCGAAAAAACAACTTACACCCGCAATTATTAATTCAAATCAACAAAAAA
>CAMFLD010000134.1 GCA_945957245.1 uncultured Flavobacterium sp.
CCTATTACTCTCTCTGGATGAACTACCTGTGCTGCAATTTGAGTAATGGAAATAGAAGAAGTGTTGGTAGCCAAAATTACATTATGATCGCAAACATCACTTAGTTGTTTGAAAATCTGCAGTTTTAAACCAACATTTTCTGTAGCTGCTTCTACAACCAAATCGGTTCCAACCACGCCATCTTTAATATCAGTATAGGTTATAATGTTTGAAATGGTTTTATGTTTATCATCTTCAGTGATGGTGCCTTTGGCAACCATTCGGTCAAGGTTTGCAGCTATAGTAGCCATTCCTTTTTCGAGTGACTTTTCAGAGATATCAATTAGTTTTACGGTAAAACCGCTTTGGGCAAAAGTGTGGGCAATTCCGTTGCCCATAGTTCCGGCACCTATTACAGCAATTGTTTTCATTATATTGGTTTAGTTTAGTTTTTATTTTAATGCGTCCGATACTGGTTACGCTTCAATTGTTTGTCTTATTTTTTTATAAAAAAGAATTAATAAATAACATATAAAAAGAGGTATTATCTTCCATTTTACCTCATTCCAATTATGGTAAGAGATATAAATAAGAAACGGAATCAAAGCATATTCCAGAATCTGGATTGATTTTGATATAAAGAAATTTATCTTTTGCGGAAGTTTGGCTTTAGCTGAATAAAAAAACAATGAAGCTATATTCATAATTAAAATGACAGTTACGATAATCAGCCCGATATAAATAAAACTTCTTTCAATACCCATTTCGTGGCTGTAAGCATTCTTGAGGAAATATATTCCGAAAATGATTAATGCCAAATAAAGGACAGGCTTCAATACCTTATTAATAATGGTTATTATGAATTCCTGCCTGTTCATTTATTTCATCAATTGCTGCATACTGTCAATAATCATATAGGCCACTCGTAAAGCTTCTGTTCCGTCTTCAAGCGTAACTATTGGAGTAGTATTGTTATTTATGGCATCAGCAAAAGTTTCCAATTCATCCAAAATGGCGTTGTTATTGGTAACTTCAGGATTGGCAAAATAGATTTGTTTGCGGTCGCCTTCAGCATTTTGAAGAATCATATCAAAATCTCCGGGATTTTCAGGAGCATCTTTCATTTTTACCACTTCACAGGTTTTGTCCAGATAATCAACCGAAATGTAGGCGTCTTTCTGAAAGAAACGGGATTTGCGCATATTTTTTAAGGAAATCCTGCTTGAAGTAATATTGGCCACACAGCCATTTTCAAATTCGATTCGGGCATTGGCAATATCCGGCGACTGGCTTAGGACAGATACCCCACTGGCGTGAACAAATTTTACTTTTGACTTTACTACGCTTAAAATAGCATCAATATCATGTATCATCAAATCCAAAACTACAGGAACGTCAGTACCACGTGGATTGAATTCGGCCAAACGATGCGTTTCAATAAACATTGGATTTTCAATTTGGTTTTTTACTGCCGTGAAAGCAGGATTGAAACGTTCCACATGGCCAACCTGACCTTTAACATTATATTCTTTTGCCAGGGCTATAATTTCTTCGGCTTCGTCAACGGTAGTCGAAATAGGCTTTTCTATAAAAACATGTTTCCCTGATTTGATGGCAACTTTTGCACATTTGTAATGAGAAAGGGTAGGAGTTACAATATCGATAACGTCTACGGCATGGATTAGCTTTGCAATGGTGTCAAATTGTGTATAACCAAATTCTGCTGCTATTTTTGCTCCATTCTCCTGATTTTCATCATAAAAGCCAACAAGTTCGTATTTCTCTGATTGCTGTAACAATCGTAAGTGTATCTTTCCAAGGTGCCCGGCACCTAAAACGCCAACTTTAAGCATAAAAGTAAATTTTATCAAAAGTAGTATTTTAGTTTAAAGTTTAAAAGTTTACCTCTTTAAAAGTTTATGGTAAAAGGGAATTTGTTTATTGTAATTTTTCACTCTATTTTTACCCAATAAAACTACCCAAATTGAAAGATACAGCCAAACATCAGGGGCTTCGAAACCAGTTAGCCAAAACACTTGAAGAAAAAGGGATTACAGATATAAATGTATTGAATGCGATTAGGAAAATACCAAGGCATTTGTTTCTGAATTCCAGTTTTGAAGATTTTGCCTATCAGGACAAAGCATTTCCTATTGGAGCCGGGCAAACGATTTCCCAGCCCTATACGGTTGCCTTTCAAAGCCAGCTATTGGAAGTAAAAAAGGAAGATAAGATTCTTGAAATTGGAACTGGCTCAGGGTATCAGACCGCTATTTTGGTTGCTATGGGGGCAAAGGTTTATTCTGTGGAGAGACAGAATGAACTTTTTAAGACTACTTCTGCTTTATTGCCCAAGTTAGGAATACGTCCAAAACATCTTTCTTTTGGAGATGGTTATAAAGGATTACCGAATTATGCACCGTTTGACAGTATTATCGTTACTGCAGGTGCACCAATAATTCCAAAAGCTCTGATGGCCCAACTCAAAGTAGGAGGCAGGTTAGTTATACCGGTAGGTGAAACAGAACAAATCATGACCATGCTCATCCGTAAAAACCTAACTCAGTTTGAAAAGCATGAGTTTGGTGATTTTAAATTCGTTCCTTTATTGGAAAATAAGAATTAGTATTTAGTAGGATTTTTTGATTCGGTCTAAATCCCTTTTTGTATCCTGCTCTTTTAGAGATTCTCTCTTGTCGTAGGTTTTTTTTCCACGGCAAAGAGCAATATCAAGTTTTGCTAAACCGTTTTCATTTATAAATAACTTTAGAGGAATTATAGTAAGACCTTTGGCTTCAGAATTCCTTTCGAGTTTATTTAATTCTCTTCTGTTCAGAAGCAGTTTCCGCTCGCTTTTTGCTTTGTGGTTAAATTGGTTGCCATAAAGATATTCATCAATTTGGGTATTGATTGCAAATAATTCCCCATTATGGAATTCACAAAAACCTTCCGTGATATTGGCTTTACCTAATCTAATCGACTTAATTTCAGTTCCGGTAAGCACAATTCCTGCCGTATAGGTTTCGATTATCTCGTAATCGAATTTGGCTCTTCTATTTAATATGTTAATCGCTTTTTGCATCGGAGGGCAAATGTATGAATTTAATAGAATTATTAAACTGCGAATTAAGGATTAAATAAAGTATAAACTATGATTTTCGTCAAGAATTGGGATTAATCTTCAAAATACCTTTGAGCCATAATTTAAAAAAACCAATTTAAAATGAAAAAATTATTTTTAACATCCGCAATCATTTTATTATCATTGAATGTAAAGGCTCAAGAGAAAAAAGAAGGCCTTCAGGGTGCTTGGTTTGCCACTTCACAGTTTGGTTACCAACAAACTAAAACCGGTGACAACAAAGGCACCAATTTATCAGTTATTCCAATCGTTGGAAACTTCATAACTCCATCAGTAGCTGTAGGAGCCGGAGTAGGTATCATGAATATTAAATCAGAGAATGCTACAGGCACAACAGCAAATACAAACCTGTTGGTAGTGGAACCTTTGGTACGAAAATATTGGAATATAGCAGGAAGTTTCTATTTCTTCGGACAGTTGGCTACACCAATCATTACCGGTAAAGAAAAAGAAGCAGACACTAAAGTTTCTCAATATGGAGTGGCTATGTCAGGAGGTGTTGATTTTTTTGTGAACAAACATTTCTCTGTTGAGTTTTCTTATGACCTTGCCAACTTTACATCAACAACAATTAATCCGGCAACAGGAGACAAAACTACTGTAACCAATTTTTCATTGGCACACGTAGCTTCAGCTGATCCGGTTTATATAAATGCGCTTGGAGGCAGCATGCCTAACCTAACCACGCCTTTATCATTTGGTTTCAAATTTATCTTTTAGTGATAGTTAGTTTGATTTCCTGAGTTATCAGGTATGAACTGTCATTCTTAGCAGAGTGACAGTTTTTTTGTTTCTATTTGGTGCCAATTAATAAAAATCATTACATTAGTGATAACTAATCATTTAAACCAAAAAACATGCGCCGTAGAATTCTAAAATTACTCGTACTATCTTTTGTTGTATTCGCTTCGTGTTCTAAAGAAGATACAAATAATACAGATGCCATCGTGATTGATGCATCACATAAAGTTCCATTAACTCCTTCACAAATCAATGCCAAGATTGATGAATCCTTAAATACTAAAGGTACTTTTAACTGGTCTCAGGCCGATTCTTATTTGTTATGGAGTGCTGTGGTTAATGGAAATAATGTGGTAACTATTGGCTTTGGAAATTCAAAATCTAATTTTGAAAGGTCAAAAACAGCCAATAACAGCAAAATGCAGAACGAACTTTTGGCAACAATAATCAAATACGAAGGAGCAACTTTGGATAAAATCTTAGTAGCATCTGATCCGGACTTAAATCTTATGGACGTTATCATATCGAAACAGGAAACCATTATTGCTTTGCGCCAGTCAAAGTATATCCGATATATAGAACCAGCGGATTATCACTATTTGAATACCAATACTTCTCAAAATCGTTCCTCCAGCGGCACTAGTTCCGGATGTGGCTTTGATTCTGAAATCCTTGCAGCAGCTGATTATACGACTACAACACCCAATGCAAAAGTGCCTTGGACTTTTACACAGCATAATATTCCAACTGCATGGAATTACAGTACGGGACGTGGTATTACTATTGGAATAATAGATACCGGAGTTTCACCCAATCAGTCATTGTTAGGTTCTAATTTCAATAATGGATTATCTTCCGGAAGAACTATTCAAAAAAATGGTGTTTATGTAGATTCTATTTGGCCCTGGAGCACCACCACTGATGGCGTAAATGATCTTTGCGGACACGGAACCAGCATGGCTTCAACAGCAGCTGCACCAAGAAACGACAAAGGCCTGCCGGTTGGAGTTGCTTATAATGCCAATCTGATAACTTACAGAGCGGCTGCTAATGTAGTACTTGACGGTTATCAGGAGCAGGAGGCTGTAAAAAAAGCTTTTACCGCATTGGGTAACACTACTGATGTCAAAATTATTTCAATGTCAATGGGGTATATTTTCTCTGTTGGGAAAATTGAAGACGCTATTAAATACGCTTATGGCAAAGGCAAATTGATATTTTGTGCAGCCGGAACGTCAACCAGTTTTACCACATTTGTTGGTGTTATTTTCCCGGCATGGATGCCCGAAACTGTTGCTGTGACCGGTGTGAAAGAAGGAACAACCTATCAGGCCTGCGATGATTGTCATACAGGGAGCAAAGTCGATTTTACTGTAGCGATGCAAAGAGCTTCTTCAGGAAATACAGTGCCGGTAGCAAGTTATTATGAAAACCAAAACGACTACATAGGAGGTTCTTCCGTGGCAACAGCTACTACAGCTGGAATAGCAGCTCTGGTATGGGCCAAAAATCCAACCTGGACAAGAGATCAGGTTTTAGCCAAGATGAAACAATCAGCCAATCTTTATCCAAACCGTAGTAATACTTATGGATATGGTAATATCAATGCAGCGTTAGCAGTTCAATAACAATTTAACTTTAAAAACAAAAACCATCCAAATTTGGATGGTTTTTTGTTTTTTTTGAATTAGGAATATGTATAATCATCATTTTATAAAATCTTTTTTAAGCAGGGAATAAATTACGGTATCTAAATAGCTTCCTTCCCATAAAAGATTTTCACGGATATGAGCCTCTTTTACAAATCCGTTTTTTTGCAGAACCCTTTCGGAAGCAATATTTTCAGGATCGATTATAGCTTCAATCGAATGGAGGTTCATTTGTTCGAAACCATAAGCAACAACTGCCTTTACAGCTTCCGACATATAGCCTTTACCATTTGATTCCGGTAAGGACATATAGCCAATTTCCGCCCGATGATTTTCAGGTATTATGCTGTAATGCCCAATAATGCCAATTATTTTGGAACTTCCTTTAATAGTAATTCCCCAATTAATCCCTGTGTTATTTACTATCTTTTCCTCAATTGTGGCAATATGTGTTAAGGCATCTTCACGCGTTTTTGCTAAAGGTCGCGGAATGTATTTCATGGTTTCAGGATTACCACGCATCGCCAATATTTCATCGGCGTCATTTTCATTTAGCCTACGCAAAATCAATCGTTCGGTTTCTATATTCTGAAAGGGATGGAAATTAATTGTCAACATGATACTGGCTTTTCTGTAAATTTATAAAATTTCAATGCTGAATCCATATTTTTCTGACGAATTACTTTTTAGGGTTTGAATCCCTTCCTTTTCTTCAATCTTTCCGGAAGCATTTACTAAATCGGAATAGCCTACCCAAGGTTCAAGGCAGATAAAAGGAGCTTGGTTCTTGGTCCAAATGCCAAAATTTGGAAAATCAGGAAATTTAAAATTAAGAATCGGCAGCTCGTTTTCTAGTAAAGTAATTTGTTTTGATTTTAATTGCTTGAATATTAAAGCATCTTTAGCAAAAAGCGGGTAGGTAAGGAACAGTTTATTTTGGTCTAGCTTCAAAACTGAAGGATTATCAGTCAACAAATCATTTTCTAGAGCATAACTGATTAGTGATTCATTGGGTTCAAAAAGAAGGCTGTATTCCTCAAAATGTTTGGGCAGAGCCAAAGCCGGATGCCCGCCAATGGAATAATACATTATGTCAGTGTCTTTATTAAATACTCTATATTCAATAAAAAGTTCTGTATTTTTCAATTCATAGACTAACTGCAATTCAAAGTCAAATGGAAAAAGATTCTTTGTATCAGGAGCTGATTTCAAAGAAAATATTACTTTATTTTCGGATTGATAAACCAAATCAAAAACACGATCTCTGGCAAAACCATGTCTTGAAAGCGAGTAGTTTTGACCATCATAGGTATATTCATTATTTCTAAGTGTTCCAACGATAGGGAATAGGATAGGGGCATGTTTGCCCCAATGCGAAGGATTTCCTTCCCATATATATTCTCTATTCGTTGCATTTGCTTTTAGCGAAATTAATTCCGCCCCATTTTGCTTTATAATAGCCGTCAGTTCACAATTTGAAATAGTTGCAGTCAATTTTTGATATGATTTGGGTAAAAATAAATTTTATTTTCGATTTAAGTTTAAGATTTCTCCGTTTTGAGTCCAAAAATTATTTGTGATTAGATGTAAGAATAAAGTTATCGACGAACTGCACTAATGTAGGAAAAATATATTTATTATAGACAAATAAGTGCATTTCATCGAGTTTTTTTGGTCTTTTACCGATGTTTGACGTAAACTTGCCTAACCAAATCAAGCATACGTTCTGTCAATATTAATCAATAAAG
>CAMFLD010000135.1 GCA_945957245.1 uncultured Flavobacterium sp.
GTCCGAAGTATAAAGATGGGAATGTTTTTGGAGTTTCTCAAGATTAAACTGTTGGGAAATTTCATCAAACCCACCTGATTTCATTATGGCAGCATTGGGTTCGTAGAGGTATTTTTTAGCCAAACCATATTTTACTTCGATTATATTACCGGGTTCAAAGACAAATTTCTCCCGTAGGTCTTTGTTCAGGTTGCAGCAAATTATTTCGGTTTTACTTTCATAGTCTTTTTCCAAAATCCATAATAATTCCTTAACTTCATTTTCGAGAGCCACAATATGAATGGTCTTTACGTTTTTTAATTCTGATTGTCCGGCAGCAATATCCAGAATTGGAGCTGTTTTAATTATGATTTTAGATGAAAACCCAAAGTAAAAATCAAGCAGACCAGGAACATTCGGTAGGCAGTCTTTTAGCATAAAAACTTTTCCTTTGCTATCACTTCTTCGGGACGGATCAATATAAATCCAATCAAATTTCTGATTCAGCTGATTCAAGGTTTCCTGACTGTCTCCAATTATGCATTGAATGTTATCGGCTTTTAATTGTTTGAAATTATGTTCACTTATTTCAGACAGTTCACTGTTGATTTCACAATGAACAAGCTGATTTACTTTTTTTGAAAAATAAAAATCATCAACTCCAAATCCTCCGGTGAGGTCAATAAGATTGTTCCCCGAAATCAATTCCGATTTATAAGTAGCAGTTTTTTCCGAAGAAGTCTGTTCTACAGAAATTTTACTTGGATAAATAATATTTGGAGTATTAAACCATGTGGGCAGTTTGGTTTTTGCCTTCTGTTTTGACGTAATTTGATTCAGGATTGCCTGCCAGTTGCTATTGGGGAATTTGTTTTTTTGGAGCGCAAGTTTGGTGACATCTTCATTAATATTGCTATTGATGAAGTTTTGGATTTCTTCAGACAGCAAAGAATTATCCATATCGGTCACTATTAGTTATTGAAGATGTAGTTTAGGATGTTGGCACCCATTTTAAGTGCTTTTTCCCTGACGTCTTTAGGATCGTTATGTACTTCAGGATCTTCCCAACCATCGCCCAAATCACATTCATAGGTGTAGAGTAAAACCAATCGGTTGTCTATGAAAATACCAAAAGCCTGTGGACGTTTACCATCATGCTCATGTATTTTTGGCAGTCCGTTGGCAAAGACATTGGGTTTTTGAAAAATTGGGTGGTTGGCCGGAATTTCAACCAAATCATTATTAGGAAAAATTCGTTTGATTTCCCTGCGGATGTATTGATCCATTCCGTAGTTATCATCAGCATGAAGAAATCCTCCGGACATTAGGTAATTCCTGAGATTGATGATTTCAGCATCACTAAAAACCACATTTCCATGTCCTGTCATGTGTACAAACGGATAGCCAAATATATCAGGACTTCCGGGTTCTACGGTAGCCGGTTTGGCTTTGATAGAAGTATTTATAGTCTGATTGGCATATTTTATAAGATTGGGCAGCGAAGTAGGATTAGCATACCAATCGCCTCCACCACTATATTTTAAAAGTGCTATTTCCTGTGAAAAACCTAAGCTTGAAAATAATATAAGGATAAGGCAATATTTCTTCATCATTGTTAATTACTAATTTTTGACAATTTTAAAAGTTTGAACTTTATTATCCAAGCTTAATTGGAACAAATATATTCCAGAACTAAAGTTGCTCAAATTAATTATGTTTGAACCGCTATTTAGCTTTTGGCTTTGTATTTTTTGTGATAATACATTAAAGATATCTAACTTGATACCAGGGAGGTCTGAGTTGAGTGTTAAAATGCCTGATGTAGGATTTGGATAAAAAGTAAAAGCATTTTTGTCAAAATCAGGTGTATCTAAAGTCAATTGGACAAGAACAACAAGTCTGAAACTTTGGGTTGAACGACTTTCACAATTGTTTACTGATTGTGAAGCATAATAAGAGGTATTGTTTTGTAAAACAGTAGTCAGAGGCAGTTGATTGCCTCCTTGTGGTGCATCATACCATTGAATGTTGTTGCCAGTAACCACTACATCTGCCAAGGTTTGCCCCGGACTTAAGAATTGCGGACTAATGCCTTCGGGAGCTCCAACAGGATTTGAAATGGTTAACTGAAAAGGTTTTACATAAACACAACCATAAGTTAAACTCATAATTCTGGCATAAATAACCTGATTACTGCTGAAAGTAAAACCGGAAGGGTTTGCTATTTGATTTGTTCCTGATTGTGCATTACTCTGGGATGTAAAATAACTAATCTCATAATCTTCCGCATTTTGGCTCCCGAGTATTGTAGTATCATTTTGAGTCAAATCGGCATGATATGTACCTCCGGCATCATAGCAGACTGATAAATCAGCTGGATTCTGCGTAAAATCATTTGTAACTTCAATTGTCGTATCAACATTTGAAGAGTAAGGAATATCAGTTGTGCCATAAGTGGCATGACAAGTATAGGTGGTAGTTTGAGTAGGGCAAACCGTTAGACTGGCTCCGGTTCCAATCTGATTATTTCCTTCAAACCATTCAATAGAAACCGGAATTTCCTGTCCGCTTGGTGTAAAACGCCAGGCTTCATTCGTGGCCGACCAGGAACCGGTATTTCTTGATGCAGGAGTGTAAGCCTGTGTTCCATCAGCATTAATAATTCCAATGATTCCTGAACCATTCTGCCAGGATGTACATGCTGTTCGGTTTTGTACAAAAACCTCTATAACATTTGAAGTTTCATACAACACAATTTGATAATTCTGAAGCCCGTTAGCCTGATTGCATTGATTTTGTCCCAAATGGAAAAAGTTTACAATTAATTTTCTGCAGGGATAACTGCCCGTAATTCTCCAGCTTATGGATACATCCGAAGGTGCTTCATTGTTGATTGAATTGGTGGAAGTGTCCTGAAATACGCCAAAAACAGCATTCTTGTGAGCAAATTGCGGGTTGGGAATAGTAAGGTTGTTTATTTGATAATCGCAGATACTTCCGGGAGTTTGCGCATTGAAACTGATAACTCCATTAGTTCCAATCTGACAGGAACTGTAGTTTTGATTGAAGAAGTTAAAATTAAAAGGTAAGTTTATGGGTGATGACCATACATCATCCGAATGGTTTGTATATATATAATTATTGGCCGGGTCATCAAAACCCGGAGGGCAATAAAGTATTGAAGTAACATCATAAGATGATGGATTATGGAGAGGGGTAGTGGTTGCCATAATTGTTCTGCATTCCCCGGCATTGCATAGCAATGAATTTTCACTGACAACCGGAGTTAAATTGGCGCAGCCATTAGAACCAATGTGGATGGTAAAAGAAGCATTAGGATTCTCATTAGTTTCTAAAGTAAGGGCGTTTCTGACTCTAATTATATTGAAAGTCAAAGATTGATATAATATTGGAGTTGTAAATGCAACAGTTCCGGAAGGTCCTATATTTATATCAGTAATATAAGGAATAATCTGATTCTGCTGTATCGTCACTATACAATTAGGAGTTCCGGTCATTGTTATTACGGCACCGGTTCCGGGACATATTGTTTGGTCTACACTTGTTGCTGTGGGTAAAGATAAATTGTTTTTAATTCCCGCATACAGCATGGTTACTGTGCAAAATAGAAATAAAGTATAGTGTAGTTTTTGTTTCATGCCTTAGAAGAGCTTTATTGGTTATGCTTCTTTATATCTGCTAAAACGGTATTCATTTCTTCATTTTTCAGTCCAAGGCTGTTAGCGAGCGCTTTGCCTTTTTCAGCATAAACCAGAGCCTGTTTATAGTCTTTAAGCTTCGTCAAAAGTTTTGAAATGAGAATATAACGCTCCATATTTTCGCCTTTGGCTAATAATGTTTTACTCCATTCTACAGCCTGCTGCAACCCTTTTTTGTCTTTAACGGTTTCAAAATAAGTGTTGCAGATGTCGTAAAGGGTAACTGGGTCGTTTAATGAAAATTTGGCAACATTGTCTGTTGTTATCTTTTGGTATTTTTTCCAATTGGTAGTCTGTGAAACAATAAGTAAGTCGTAACGATAAACAATCGAGTCAATCTTCCTGTTGTGGAATCCCTCAGCTATTTGACGTTTTTTCTCGTAGTTGAGGGTGTCAACCTTATCAACGAAAGGTTTTAATGTTTCTGAAATGGTATAATTAATTTTCTTTTCTACCCGGGAAGGTGAGATGGCTTTGGCGAAAGCCTCCCTGTTGGTCACCACATATTTAAATTCATCGGTGTCAAAATTACTCACACCATTTGAAAACACCCGCCAATTGATGTCTGTAAGTTTTTCATCAGGAGTTAGCCCGGAAAGAAATTTTTGAGCTATTGGTGTAGCATCTATACCGGCTTTTCTGAGGTTAACAATGTATTTCAGGCATTTGTCCGGATTTTTTGGATCGGCGTTGTAGGTTGTTTTTATGTTGGGTAGTTGGTTTTCCGGTAGCAGGACATTGGTTCCTTCCTCCAGAAATTTTGCTTTATCGAATTCACCTGAGTTACAATAAAGCAGGTTTTCATTGGTATCCAAAAAAACAAAAGTCGGAAAACTGTTTACTCTGAATTTATTCTGAAACCTTGTCTTTAATTCCTTCCCGTAGTCTGATTCACTGTCAGCACTCATACAGATAAAGTTTTTCGAATAAAAATCAATAACACTGGTTTCGGTAAAAACCTCTTTTTTCATTTTGTTGCAATGCGGGCACCAGGTAGCGTAAAAGAGCAGCACCAAAGGTTTATGTTCCGATTTTGCCTGAGCCAGAGCCTGATCGTAATTTTTATCAACAAATAACGTTTGCTGGCTAAAGGAAGCGGTAGTTAAAACCAAAAAAAACAATAAAAGACATTTTTTCATCTTATTCATTCTTAAAAGCTACACTGTGACAGGCTACAATAGCAGCCGTTTCAGTTCGCAGGCGTGTTTCACCCAAAGATACAGGAATAAAATTATTTTCAATCGCCTGTTGGATTTCTTTAACAGAAAAATCACCTTCAGGGCCAATTAAAATGGTAACGTCAGTATGGATTTGCAGTTCTTTTTTCAATGATTTCTTATCACTTTCCTCACAATGGGCTATAAAAAGCTGTCCGGCTCTTTTTGACTTGATAAAATCCTTAAAAGCGACTGCTTCATTGAGTTTTGGTAAATAAAAATGCAACGATTGTTTCATGGCACTTTCTATAATTTTCTGAAATCGGTCCGTTTTGATAATCTTTCTTTCCGAATGGTCGCAGATAATCGGCGTGATTTCCTGGATTCCGATTTCAGTAGCTTTCTCCAGAAACCACTCGTAACGTTCGTTCATTTTGGTAGGAGCTACGGCCAAATGTAATTTAAATGCAGGTTCGTTCTGCTTTTCAAAAGACACAATTTTTACTGTGCATTTAGAATCAGATGCAATGGTTATTTCGGTTGTAAATAAAAATCCTAATCCATTGGTAACATTAAGTATATCGCCTTCTTTTTTACGCAATACTTTAATAATATGTTTGCTTTCTTCTTTGTCAAAAACAAAGGATGAAAGCGTGTCGTTTATCGCCGGATTATAAAATAACTGCATGGTTTTTTAAAATTCAATTCGTGCTTTTGAAACTACATTGGCATCTGCAAATTTATCATGCAGGTATTTTTGATAACCAACAATTCCTATCATGGCCGCATTGTCGGTAGTATACTCAAATTTAGGGATAAATGTTTTCCAACCATATTTTCCTTCAGCGTCTTTCATGGTTTGGCGTATTCCTGAATTCGCAGAAACTCCTCCACCAATAGCAATTTGGTTAATACCGGTTTGCGCCACGGCCATTTTTAGCTTGTCCATAAGGATTTCTATAATCGTATTTTGTACCGAAGCGCAGATGTCGGCTTTGTTTTCCTCAATAAAGTTTGGATTTTCCTGTACATTCTTTTGGATGAAATACAAAATCTGGGTTTTTAAGCCTGAAAAACTAAAATCGAGTCCGTCAATTTTAGGCTTAGTGAATGGAAACCTTTTCGGATTACCTTCTTTAGCAAACTGATCAATCAATGGACCTCCGGGATAAGGAAATCCAAGTATCTTAGCGGTTTTATCAAAAGCTTCCCCTACAGCATCATCGGTAGTTTCCCCAATAATCTCTAAGCTGAAAAAATCATTTACTTTAACAATTTGGGTATGTCCGCCCGAAATGGTAAGCGCCAGAAAAGGAAATTCCGGTTTGTCGTAACCTTCTTCATCAATAAAGTGTGCCAAAATGTGCGCATGCATGTGATTTACTGCAATCAACGGAATATCCAATGCTAAGGCTAATGATTTAGCAAATGAGGAACCTACCAGGAGTGATCCCATCAATCCGGGACCTTGGGTAAATGCTATTGCAGAGAGTTGGTTTTTAGTGACGCCGGCCTTTTTTAAAGCCACATCAATTACCGGTACAATATTTTGTTGGTGCGCTCTGGAAGCCAGTTCGGGAACGACACCACCGTACTCTTCATGGATACTTTGTCTGGCGACAACATTAGATAAAACTTTGTCATTTCGTAAAACTGCCGCTGCAGTGTCATCACATGAACTTTCAATGGCTAATATAAAAACTTCTTCCGTATGCATAAATGGCGCAATTTTTGAACTATATTTGACAATCGATCGGTGAAAATTAACCCTAAAGATTTTTACAAAGGTAATTTTCTTTCCCAAGTCAAAAGAATAATTGGAAAAAATTAAAACAAATAACGGTTTTAAAAAATTTCGAAAAGTACTCTTGCGCATTGTTATTGCGCTGATATTGTTATTGTTATTAATTAGTATAGCACTGTCATTACCCTTTGTTCAGACTAAAATTGCACATTATGCGACTGACGAACTGAATAAAAAATACGGAACGGATATCAACATTGAGCAGGTAGAACTTACTTTTTTTGGCGGTGTAAAACTGAAAAAAGTTCTAATCCGAGACCATCACAAAGACACTTTAATTTGTGCTTCCCGTATTAAAACCAGTATTCTCGACTTCAAAAAACTGGTGAATGGAAAATTACTTTTCGGTGATTTAAGACTGAATGATTTTTATCTCAAGATCAAAACTTATAAAGGAGAAAAAGAAACCAGTTTGGATAAGTTTGTTGCTGCATTTGACGATGGACATAAAAGCAGTGGAAAGTTTTTGATGACTTCCCAAAACGTTTACTTAACCACCAGCCGTTTTGTAATGCTTGATTACAACAGATCAAATCCTAAAGATGCCGATTTTACCAAAATAAATGCCCATCTCAAAGATTTCAAAATTAAAGGTC